>JALUYM010000431.1 GCA_027018745.1 Bacteroidales bacterium
TTTCTACAGGAAACAAAACTTCCCGAACTGAACACTGTTATCACGGTGGAGGAAAAAGCCGGGCCTGGAATGTTTACATGGCAGGATGTTATGGAACTGGGGGATGAAATTAAACCGGAAGTATTGGACAAAATTGCCGCCACCCTGCATTTTGACGAACCGATCAATATTCAGTATACCAGTGGTACGACCGGTTTCCCCAAAGGGGCTACCCTGAGCCATCACAACATCCTTAACAATGGCTTTTTTGTTACAGAATCGTTGCACCTTTCAGAAAAAGACCGCATGATCATTCCTGTTCCGCTGTATCATTGTTTTGGCATGGTAATGGGAAACCTGGGCTGTATTTCACACGGGGCTACCGCCATTTACGCCAGCCGCTCTTTTGACCCTGAAGCAGTCATCCGTACCACCGACCATGAAAAAGCCACCATTTTGTACGGCGTTCCGACCATGTTCCATGCCGAACTGAACCATCCTGATATTGGAAAATATGATGTGACCAGCCTGCGTGGCGGGATCATGGCCGGTTCTATCTGCCCGGTGGAATTAATGAAAAAAGTACAGGAAGTCATGAAAATGAATGATCTGCAAATTGCATATGGTATGACGGAAACCAGCCCCGTGAGCACACAGACATCCTCGGATACCCCTTTTGATAAACGTGTCAGCACCGTAGGACAGGTGCATCCGCACCAGGAAGTGAAAATTATTGATCCGGAAACAGGCCTGGTTGTCAAACGCGGAGAAAAAGGAGAATTGTGCACCCGCGGATACAGTGTTATGCTGGGATATTGGAATGATGAAGAAAAAACGCGGCAGGCTATTGACAATGCCCGCTGGATGCATACCGGCGACCTTGCCACCATCGATGAGGATGGTTACATCAATATTGTAGGGCGCATCAAAGACATGATCATTCGCGGGGGTGAGAATATTTATCCCAAAGAAATAGAAGCATACCTGCTTACACACCCGAAAGTAAACAATGTACAGGTAATCGGTGTCCCCGATGAAAAATACGGAGAAGCAGTCATGGCATGGGTTAAAGTGCACGAAGGAGTGGAAATCACCGAACAAGAACTTATCGACTATTGCAAAGGGACTATTGCCCATTATAAAATCCCCAAATATTTCAAATTTGTGGAAGAATGTCCCAAAACCGTTACCGGGAAAATCCGGAAAGTGGAAATGCGTGAGAAAAGCATTGCGGAATTAGGGTTAGAGCACCTTGTAGACAATTAAAGATTTCCAATGGACGCCGGAGAAAGGCAGCCTTGTTTGAACAAAAAAACCGGGTAAACTGTGTGCCCGATTTATCCGGTTTTATAAGTTCAGGCATCCTCACCCGAAGAGGCTTAAGCAAATTATTTTAAAAGCCCTCACCTTCAGGAACATCACTGCCATGCCAGTGGTCATGAAAAACAGTTGGTTCTTAAAATAAAATGTGCCGGCATCTGTGACGCCTTTCAGGTCTGAATCGTCCTGAAAGGGAAAAACTATTTCGTATAAAAATCGATCATCCGTTGAATAGCCCGCTGACAAACCGGGCAAAATTTATTTCCTTTGAAACTTTTCATCAGGCAATCCTCCATAGGTCGGTACATGCCCTTAGCTGTGTAACCGGCACCTTCGAATGCCCCCACTGTATTACGGTATTTTTTCGTATCCGGCGTGGGAATGGGAGTGCCGGGTTTTACCATGTCTTTCCATTTTTTGTCAAAATGCTTCAGGGTTGTAATGTTGGGTTCCCAGGGTTCGATATTCAGGTTATAAAATTTGCCGTAAGCTGTTTTATCACTGTAATACTCATCGGCCAGCCCGGCAAAACCATGACCAAATTCATGAACAATGATCTTGGCCGCCTGTACATTGCTGTTTACTGCCACACAATAATCATTGTAAATGGCACCACCGCCGTATTTTTTGCTGTTCACCAAAATGTAAATTTGGTCGTAGGGCGCATTGGCAGCCAAATCACGTACACTTTGATCATCCATGGTCATGAGGTAACGTTCACTGTTGAAAGTATAGTAGCTGGTGTTCAGGATCGTGTTTCTCCAGATATGTTCTGCCGGAATATCAGCCCCCGATTGTTTGGAAGGCGCCAGCACCGCCCAAAAGTTAAATTTGTCTTTGTTTTGCTTATAAGGGGCAAACATGAAGAATTCCCTGACAAAATTCCGGCAATCACTAATAAACTTTCCCATTTGGGCTTCGGTATATCCTTCGGGCAGAATAACCACATCCACCCTTTTTGCAGGGTTGCCGGTTACACGTACGGCAAAATCAGGATAAACCAAACGCCGGTCATGCTTAATAAAATAATTGTCGGTATCTACTTCATAAGAAAATTTCTTGTGAAAAACACCATTCCAATCGCGGCTGTAAAGAACAATTCGTACATTTTCTTTCGGATAGGGCATCACCACCGTCTCCAAAAACGTACGGTTCATTTTTTTGGCCTCAGCAGTAGTTTGCCATTCCCTGAAAAGGGTAGAATAACCCCTTGAATAAAGCAATGAATCGTTTTTAACATTAAAAACCTTCAAATAATAATTACCGTAATGCATGGTGTCCACCAAATTGACATGTGAGCCGCCCCAGTAAGGTTCTTCGATCAGTTCATCAAAGGTGTAAAACTCACAGGTGTCATTACCGCTGTGGTAATAGTCCATGCGAAGTGTTTTGTTGTAAAAATATTTGCTGAACTGGGCCTGAACGCTCAATGTCAACAGCATCAGGCCGAAAAGCAAAAATCTTTTCATGATCAATGTTTATCTGTTTTTATTTAAAGCTCCATTTAGCACCCTCTTTGGTATCTTTGATTTGGATGTTCATTTTGGCCAGCTCGTCACGGATCATGTCAGCCGTGGCATAATCTTTTTTGTTTTTGGCTTCCTGCCGTATTTCCAGAATAGTTTTCATCAAGTAGTCGATCAGTTCACTGTCATCTTTTTCTTTTTCATCTTTTAACCCCAGCAAATCAAACAAAAAGGTGGAAAAGAATTTTTTTGTGAAGTCGATATCCTGTTGTGTAAGGGTTTCTTTTCCAATAAAAACCTGGTTGATGTTGTGTGCCAAATCGAACAAATGGGCTATTACCACCGGCGTGTTAAAGTCATCGTTCATGGCATCAAAACATTTTGTCTCAATGGCTTTTACATCTACCGATGATGTCTTAGAAGGTTTTAATTCATTTAAAAGGTAAAAAGCATCGAACAATTTCCGCATTCCTTTTTCGGCAGCTTTCAGGGCACTGGTAGAGAAATCGAGGGTACTGCGATAATGGGCCTGCAAAATAAAAAAGCGGATCGTCATAGGGGCATAAGCCTGATCGAGGGCTTTGTGATTTCCACTGAAGAACTCGTTAAGGGTTATAAAATTGTTGAGCGACTTACCCATTTTCTGGCCATTCACGGTAATCATGTTATTGTGCATCCAGTATTTCACCGGATCGTGGCCAGTAGCTGCATTGGCCTGGGCAATTTCAGACTCATGGTGTGGAAAAAGCAGGTCCATCCCCCCACCGTGAATATCAAATGTTTCGCCGAGATATTTTGCACCCATGGCCGAGCATTCCAAATGCCAGCCCGGGTAACCTTCGCTCCATGGCGAGGGCCAGTGCATGATATGTTTGGGATCGGCTTTTTTCCACAGGGCAAAATCGAAGGGGTTTCGTTTTTCTTCCTGTCCGGCCAGCTCCCGGGTATTTTGCATCAACTCTTCGATACGCCGTCCGGAAAGTTTTCCATAGTGATAGTCTTTGTTGTATTTTTCCACATCAAAATAGAGCGAACCATCTGATTCATACGCGTATCCGTTTTTCAATATCTTTTTCACCAGCTCGATCTGTTCAATAACATGCCCCGATGCTGTGGGTTCAATACTTGGCGGCAACGTGTTGAGCTGCTCCATATTTTTATGGTAACGGTCGGTGTAATACTTCACCACTTCCATTGGTTCCAACTGCTCCAGCCGGGCTTTTTTCTGAATTTTATCTTCGCCCGAGTCGGCATCAGCCACCAAATGTCCCACATCGGTAATGTTGCGCACATAGCGCACTTTATAACCGAGATATTTCAGGTAACGGAAAACAACGTCGAAAGTGATTCCCGGACGGGCATGTCCCAAATGGGCGTCGCCGTATACAGTAGGGCCACACACATACATGCCCACATGTGGCGGGTTGATGGGTTCGAAAAGTTCTTTCTTCCGGGTCAGGGTATTGTAAATTTTGAGTTTGTTTTCCATAATCTATCTTACTTATTTAAACTGCAAAATTAGTAAAGCCTGATAAACAAACAGCAGTAAAATGTAATCAAAAAAAGAAAACCGACTGAATACAGAGAGGGGCCTGTAATTGAGCCATACCCCTGAAGAAAATTTCCCCCCGGCTTTGCAATTGTTTTCATAATTTTGCAACGCTTATCATTAAAAATAAAAAAATGGACACAAATATTCTTGTTATCGGCAGTTCTGGCCAGATAGGCTCTGAACTGGTGATGGCACTTCGCAAAATTTACGGGAATAACCACGTTTTTGCCACTGACATCAAACAACCCACCGAAGAAATCAGAAAATCAGGCCCTTTTCAAATTCTGGACGTGTTGGACTTCAACAACCTGTTGCATTTTCTGGTCCGGTTTAATATCACTGAAATTTACAATTTAGCTGCTGTTCTTTCGGGCAATGCGGAGAAAATTCCGTTGCAGGCATGGGACATCAACATGAGGGCACTCATGAACACGCTGGAAGCTGCCCGGGAATCGGGAGCCAAAAAACTATTCTGGCCCAGTTCTATTGCCGTTTTCGGCCCCACTACACCACGCCGGAACACTCCGCAAACAACCATTATGGAGCCTAATACCGTTTATGGCATTTCCAAACTTGCCGGCGAAAGGTGGGGCGAATATTACAATAAACGTTATGGTGTGGATTTCCGCAGTGTACGCTATCCCGGGCTTATCAGTTACAAAACGGAGCCCGGCGGGGGCACTACCGATTATGCCGTGGAGATTTTCTTTGAAGCTGTAAAAAAAGGACATTACCAATGCTTTTTGAAAGAAAATACAGCCCTGCCCATGATGTTCATGGAGGATGCCATCAGCAACACCATCAAGCTTATGCAGGCCGATGCCAAACAGCTTTCACTGCGATCGTCATATAACATGGCCGGCATCTCTTTCGACCCGAAACAACTGGCTGCCGAAATCAGGAAGCACATTCCCGGTTTCACCATTTCTTTCAAACCCGATTTTCGCCAGGCCATTGCCGAAAGCTGGCCCGCCAGCATCGACGACAGTGTTGCCCGCCGCGACTGGAACATGGAAACCACGTACGACATCGGAAAGCTGACTTCCACCATGCTGGAAAAGATCAGGGAAAAACTGGAGAAAAAAGCCTGAACTTCCTTTTCCCTCAAGCCGTGGATAATAGCCGGTTAAAGTACATCCAGTTTTTTATGGTATGCTTTTCTATTAGAAGCTTCTAAAGTTAACTTTGTAAATTTAAATGTATTAAGACAATAAAAATCCCCCATCAGCTACAAAAAGGCTGCCCGTAATAAAACTTCCGGCCCCTGAAGCAAGCAACAGGGCAAGACCTGCTATTTCGTCCGGTTTGCCCATTCGTCCCAGGGGAGAAGATTCTTTAATCTCTTTCATGATCTGCTCGTTGGTCCATAGGGCAGCGCTGAATTTCGTCTTGATCAATCCGGGACAAATGGCATTCACACGAATACCATATTTCCCCCATTCTTTCGCCTGGCTTTTGGTAAGCATAGAAACAGCTGCTTTGCTGACCGAGTAAATTCCCAGTCCTTCTTCGGGCAATTCACCTTCCACTGAACCGATATTAATAATGGAACCACCA
>JALUYM010000432.1 GCA_027018745.1 Bacteroidales bacterium
CGATGCCAACAAAATTCCGGGGTGCGATGTTTCCACCGGCTCGCTGGGACACGGGTTGCCCATTGCCGTGGGCATGGCACTTGGTGCCCGCTTACAGGGAAAGAAGTTCCGTACTTACTGTATCGTGGGCGATGGTGAATTAAACGAGGGTTCCAACTGGGAAGCAGCCATGACCGGTGCCCATTATAAACTTACCAGCCTGACGGTTTTTGTAGACCGTAATATGCAGATGATTGACGGGCCCGTGGAAGAAATTATGGGCTTGGAACCATTATCTGAAAAATGGAAAGCCTTTGGATGGGATGTATTGGAAATCAATGGGAACGATATTCAGCAGGTGGCCAATGCCATCGAAAAGGCACAACAAGCCACGGAAAAACCGGTGGTGGTTATCGCCAAAACAGTAAAAGGATTTGGTGTGGATTTTATGGAAAACCAAACCCAATGGCACTATGGAAGCCTTGACTCGGAACTGGCAGAAAAAGCCCACCAGTCCATTGACAAAAAATATGCTGCCATCGGCATTTAATGAAATTGATAACCGTTTACAAATTACCGTTATGAGTAAAGAGATAACAGGAACCACTTGGACAGTTTATGATGCCAATACGTTGACACAGAATGAAATATATGGCAGGGTATTGTGTGAGTTGGGAGAAAAACATCCCGAAATTGTAGGTCTCACTGCCGATCTGGCAAAATCAACCAAGATAGGGATCTTTCAGGAAAAATTTCCTGAGAGGTTTATTAACGTGGGCATTGCCGAACAAAATATGTTTGGCATAGCATCCGGAATGGCACGTACCGGCCTGCTGCCTTTTGTTTCTACTATGGCTGCTTTCACTTCTATGCGGGCAGCCGAACAGGTGCGAACCGATATTTGTTACCAAAACCTGAACGTGAAAATCATTGCTACCCACGGCGGCGTTTCATTCGGTTCGGCCGGAACGACACATCATGCCACGGAAGATATTGCTATTATGCGCTCATTTGCTAATATGACAGTGATCGTTCCGGCGGACGGAATTGAAACTGCCAATGCCGTGCGGGCTGCCGTGGAATGGCCAGGTCCGGTGTATATCCGCACCGGCCGCGGTTTTGAGCCCAATTATTACCAAACTGAAAATTACGGGTTCGAAATTGGCAAATCAGTACTTGTCAGCCAGGGAACTGATATCACCATCATCGCCACAGGTATAACCGTATTGCAAGCTGCCGAAGCTGCCGATTTCCTGAAAAAGAACCATGGGCTCAGCGTCCGCGTGATAAATATGCATACCATTAAACCTCTTGATGAAGAAGCTGTTATGAAAGCTGTTACCGAAACGCGCCGCATTATTACTTTTGAAGAGCACAACATTATCGGCGGATTGGGAACGGCTGTGGCCGATGTCATCGCGCAAAGTGGTAAAGGGTGCGCCTTTACCAAAGTGGGTTTCCCCGATGTTTATTCCGAAGTGGGTTACCCAGAAGATTTGTATGCTTATTATAAGCTTGACGCCAATGGTATTATCGAAAAGGTGCAGGAAGTGATGCAGAAAGATTTTGAAGAAGATGAAAACTGGGAGGATGAATTTTAACATGAAACCTGAGATGAACAAAGAAATTCTGGTGGCCAACCTCTATTTTCAGGCTGTTTTTCCGGTGATAAAAATTCTGTTGCAGGATGATCCTGCCCTGGCACGAAAGTTTGCCAAAGTGAAAAGCAGGGTGGTTTTTAAAGCAAAGTCCGGAGAGGGAGAATGGATAGGCTGTACTCTGATATTTGATGAAGGAGCGTTTTCCCTTGATTTTGAAGATTTTTCAAAAGGTGATATTGTCTTTGGCTTTTCTTCGGTGGAAAAGATGAACACCTTTTTGAAAGGGGGTGCCGCTTTACCGAAAATCAAAGGATTCACAAAACCGATATTGCTGGCCAAAGTTATCAGTCTTTTGCTTTCGCTGAAGCTGATGATGCCCGATGTCATGCCCAAGGCTCCGTTGAAAAAATATTTAAAAGTAAAAATGGCACTTTCCATGGTAACCCTCGCA
Organism: Bacteroidales bacterium; assembly: GCA_027018745.1. Lineage (GTDB taxonomy): Bacteria > Bacteroidota > Bacteroidia > Bacteroidales > F082 > Sulfidibacterium. Next base: position 2,032 of record JALUYM010000432.1, read on the forward strand.
CTGAGTAAACTAAACCACTTTGACTATCCCGACATGAAAGCCTGGACTAAAAACCAACCCGACCGGGTATACCAACTTTCGGTGAACGACAGCGATATTGCCGTTTATTTGCGTGTAAAAGCAGGGAAAACCAAAGCCGGAAAAGGATTATACCAGCGCCGAAGGCCTTTCATCCACATGCGGTTTGGCAGCGTGTATGCCGCCCTGAAAATCCTTTTGCGCGAAGCCGAATTTGTGGAGGGCGTGGACAAAGGGTATGTTTCCATTGAAGGTTCGCCGGAGTATGCCGCCCAGCTCAACGACCTCATGATGCGCGTGCAGGCGCTCACCACGTAACGGTATATTTCTCGTGTTTTGTCATGCTTCTCAGCCTCAAGCAGAGAAACATGACAAAAAACCGGAGGCTCCTCCGGATTTGCCTGTCTGACCCAGGCGGGCAATCCGGAGGTTTTTCCCATTATTTCATTTTTGATACACTATCTTTCCAAATAGTTTGGTATTTGAATTTTTGTATTTGTGATTTATTTTCGATTTGATTTTTGGAATTTGTCTATCCTAATTTTCAGCTTATTCCCTAAACGCCCGATATTTCGTACATTTGGCCAACAAAAATTCGGTACGATGTATTCCGAAATGGCCAAATTGCTGAAATCCGTGGCGCCCTTCACCAATGAGGAGCTGCAAGAGGCTTTTGCCTTGTTCCGGGAAGAAACTATCCGCAAAAATGGTTTTATCAGCAAGGAAGGGATTATCTGCGACCGGCTGGCTTTCATCCGCAGCGGGCTGATGCGCTCGTTTTTCAACATCAAAGGCAAAGAGACTACCACCTATTTTCTCGGGCCTGGCGACATTGCGGTGGCCATGTCGAGTTTTATAGAAATGAAACCTGCTTTTGAAAACATTCAGGCCTTGGAGGATTCGGAAGTACTGATCCTGTCCAAAGAAAAGCTGGAGTCGCTTTACAGCAAAAGCTGGAAATGGCAGCAAACCGGACGTGTGATCATTGAACAGTACTATGTTATCATGGAAAAGCGTTCCATCGCGTTGCAAACCCTCAGTGCCAAAGAACGTTATGATAACCTTATGCAGGAGCACCCCGACCTGCTGCTGCGTGCCCCTTTACATTATGTGGCTTCCTATCTTGGTATTTCGCCTGAAACGCTGAGCCGGATACGGAGGGGGTAGGGGCTGTACTTGCACCTTGAGTTTTCCCGGATGCAATATGAGGGACAAAAAAATACGGTCAATTTATTTTCCGATACAAAACTTCCCGAAAATATTCCCCAGTATCTCATCAGAGGTAACTTCTCCTGTAATGGAGCCCAGGTGGTAGAGCGCCTGCCTTACATCAATGGCAATAAGATCGGTGGGAAGGCCGCTTTCAAAACCGTTTTGCACGGCTTCTATGGCGTCTAAGGCCTGGCGCAGGGCTTCGTAATGCCGTGAATTGTTGACAAGGATGTTATCGCCTGGGCTGTCGTTTTTCACATGGTTTACCAGCGTTTCGGCCAGTAAATGGATGTTTTCTTTCCGTTTAGCTGAAACAAATACCGTTTCCAGCTCCAGCAGTTCCTTTAAGTGGGCCGGTATCTCTTTCAGCTTGTCGATTTTGTTGGCTACCAGGATAAAATGTTTGTCTTTGTCCTGAATGTAGGCTTTGTATTCTTCCAGCAGCGCTTCGGCGCTTTGGCGGTTCAGGCTGCTGATGTCGCACACATAAAGGATCAGGCGGGCCTGCTTTATTTTATCATAGGTCTTTTCGATACCCATATTTTCAACCATATCCTCCGATTGGCGCAAGCCGGCCGTGTCGATGAACCGGAATGTATATCCTTCTAAGGCAATGGTGTCTTCGATGGCATCGCGCGTGGTGCCCGGGATTTCCGAAACCAATGCCCTTTCTTCGTTGAGGATGGCATTCAGCAGTGTGGATTTCCCCACATTGGGCTTGCCGATAATGGCTACAGGAATTCCTTTTTTTAGCACATTGCCCAAGGTAAAGGATTCTTTTAACCGGGTGAGTTCCTGTTTGATTTCAAGGAGTAGTTGAAAAAACTCTTCCCGGTTGGCAAATTTCACATCTTCTTCGCTAAAATCCAGTTCCAGTTCAAGAAGTGAGGCAAATTGGACCAGTTTTTGGCGTAATGCGGTTATCTTTTTAGAGAAACCGCCCCGCATTTGTTGTATGGCCATGTGGTGGGCTGCCTTAGATTCCGATGCGATGAGGTCGGCCACTGCTTCGGCTTGTGCCAAATCCATTTTCCCGTTCAGAAATGCCCGCAGGGTAAACTCGCCGGGGTTTGCCAACCGGGCTCCTGCATCGAGAATGGTTTGTAACAATGCCTGTTGGATGTATTCGGACCCGTGACATGATATCTCCACCGCATCTTCTCCGGTGTATGAATGGGGCTTTTTAAAATAGGTAAGCAAAACTTCGTCTAATATTTTTCCATCACGTTTGATTTCCCCAAAATAAAGATGGTGGCTCTGCATGGAAGCCATGGATAGTTTGGGATTTTTTGGCCGAAAGCATTTTAATGCTGTTGCAAGACTGTTTTTCCCTGATATCCTGATAATTGCTATGGCGCCCATGCCGGAGGGAGTGGCAACTGCTGCAATGGTGTCTGAATTATAACCTATTGATTGCGAGCTGTTCATGATTTAATATAAAATTATTTATAAAAGACAAAAATAAGCAAAGAACTTGAAATGTTTAAATAAAACGTTTTACCTTTGGCACTTCATAAAATAAGGATACAAAAATTTGTTAAAATGAGTGTATTAATCAATAACAATTCTAAAGTTCTCGTTCAGGGTTTTACCGGTAGCGAAGGTACTTTCCATGCCTCTCAAATGATTGAGTATGGCACCAATGTAGTAGGAGGGGTTACTCCCGGAAAAGGCGGACAGCAACATCTCGGCAAACCTGTTTTTAACACGGTAGTGGATGCTGTAAAAGAAACCGGTGCCAACGTTTCCATCATTTTTGTCCCGCCGGCATTTGCCGCCGATGCCATTATGGAAGCAGCCGAAGCCGGTATCAAAGTAATTATTTGTATTACCGAGGGCATTCCTACCGAGGACATGGTGAAAGTAAAAGAATATTTATCCGATAAAGATTGTCGGCTTATTGGTCCTAATTGTCCCGGGGTTATTACACCCGGTGAGGCCAAAGTGGGGATCATGCCCGGATTTATTCATGCCAGGGGCAAAGTAGGTATCGTATCCCGTTCAGGGACCCTTACTTATGAAGCTGTTGACCAGCTTACCAAAGCCGGTTTGGGCCAGACTACTGCCATTGGTATCGGAGGAGACCCTATTATCGGGACTTCTACAAAAGAAGCCATTGAACTTTTTATGAACGATCCGGAAACAAAAGGTATCGTCATGATTGGTGAAATTGGCGGTAATATGGAAGCAGATGCAGCTTATTATATTAAAGAACACGGCACCAAACCGGTGGTTAGTTTTATTGCAGGGGCCACAGCCCCCAAAGGCCGTACCATGGGACATGCTGGTGCTATTATCGGAGGAAAATCTGATACCGCTGAGGCAAAAAAAGCTATTTTGCGTGAATGTGGTGTCCACGTTGTGGATTCCCCTGCCGAAATCGGAAGTAAAATGTTAGAAGTTTTAGGAGAATAATTTTTTCATAAATTGTTGGTTAAGAGGTTACCTGTATGTACAGGTAACCTCTTTTTTTTGTTTGGATGCTTCTTTTTGAAATTATTATTTAGACTAAATACAGATAATAATATTTTGTATCTTTGCCGGATTGACCCCGGAAGAGATT
>JALUYM010000433.1 GCA_027018745.1 Bacteroidales bacterium
TACCGGTTGACGAGAAACATAACATTGTTTTCTGCATTCAGCTGAAAATGATGACTGTGGTTACCAGGTAAAAAGTAGCTCCACCTATGTCCATCAAATACATACAACGTATCTCCATCCCAGTTTTCCGATGAGTAATTGGCATAAATTTTATTCCCGAAAGAGGTGATCAGGTTATATGACTGCACGGGAACCGGAAGTCGTGTGTCTAAATGCCATTGTTGATAATCGGCCGGATTAGACGCATGCAGGTTACTGTAATAAATCCCTTTGTCAGTAGCAGCAAACAAAGCAGTGTCGTTGGCCGTCATATCCTGCACATTGAGCGCACTGCCATCAGGCCCGATATAATAAGTATCCTTGATTTCATGTTTTTTCATGTTGAGTACTACAATGCCAAAACTACACGACAAATAAGCATAATTACCAAAGAAAAATATGTTGTTTATCGTTTTAATCCCCAGCATATCTTTCTTATAAATATCCGGAATATTAGTTACATTGCCCTGTTGATCAATCAAATCTATATTGGCATCACTATAAGCGACCAGCAGTTGGCCAAATTTTTTATCATAAGCAATTTTATTTATTCCCAAATCGTGCAGTCCTTTTACCTTATCAAAAATTGATACCCTGTTGTCCTGAAGCCGATAAGTAAACAGGGAATAAGGAGTGGCAGCATAGATAAGCCCGGGAGTTACAGCCACATCAATCACTTCATTATATGGTAAATGTGTACGCCACTGGCCAATACCAATGTTAGTTTGTGCCTGTACAAATGAGAAAAAAATAAAAAAAATAAAAACAACAGAGAGAATATATTTTTTCATAAAATGATAACGCAATTACACGGTAATTATTAAAAGTTTAAAAGAACAGCCCGAAAAAAAACAAAAAACAAAGTTTTACTATTTACCGATGGTCCTTCCTTTTAACCTCCTTGTTTTTTTCTGAAAATTGAAATTATTATTTTTAATCACTTTCAGGACTGCTTTGCTGCTTTTGGGCGAAATGTAATAAGTCAGGGTATCATATTTTACTTTGCCGTAACCTTTGTTCCATTTTTCGGCAGAAATCTGATATTCGTTGTTACTATTCAACACAAACCGTAAAAAGTTGTTGTTACCATTTTCAAAAGATACATTAATAAAATTATGGCCTTCACCCACGGCAACCCCCGGGGTATTTTTAGGGATAATGATACTTTCAACATATTGTCCGTTATCAAAATTGATCTTTCCTCGGGCTACTTTGGTTTCGGCATAAGTAAGGTTCCTTTGTAAAACAATTTTTTTCGAATTATAAAATTGTATTTTATCAACTGTCAGATAATTTTTTCTCAAATTGTCCCGCATATCCTGCGTAAAATAAATGGTCCTGGCACAGGATGAGAAAAGTATTAAAAATACAAAGCCAACAATAACTGTTATTATCTTTTTCATAATCAAATGATTTTTAATTTTTTAGATATTTCAAGCATGCGTTCAATCGGCTTACGTGCCTGATCCATTATTTGTTCGTCCATAATAATTTCAGGCGTTTCATTTTCCAGAGCCAAATATAGCTTTTCCATAGTATTAAGCTTCATAAACGGACAATCGTTGCATGCGCAGGTTTCGTCAGAAGGCACTACAAGAAACTCTTTGTCTGGCGACTCCCGGTACATTTGGTGCAAAATACCCGTTTCAGTTGCCACAATAAATTTTTTTGCCGGATCTTCTCTGGTAAATTTCAGCAACCCTGTGGTGGACCCCACAAAATCCGCAATTTCGAGTATTTGCTGCTGGCATTCGGGATGGGCTACAATTTTGGCATCCGGGTTTTCCTCTTTCATTCTCAGTATTTCTTCTGCCGTCAAAATATCGTGAACTTCACAGGTACCATCCCACAAAACCATGTTGCGGCCTGTAATGCGGTTGACATATCCACCGAGGTTACGATCGGGGGCAAAGATAATTTTCTGATCTTTGGGAAAAGATTCAACCAGCTTTACCGCATTGCCGGAAGTACAAATTACATCCGACAACGTTTTGACTGCAGCTGTAGTATTGATGTAAGAAATAACAATATGATCGGAATACTGTGCTTTGAAAGCAGCAAAATCATCATAAGGACAGGAATCAGCCAGCGAACATCCGGCTTCCATGTCGGGCAGCAGCACTTTGGTATCCGGATTGATAATTTTGGCTACCTCGGCCATAAAATGTACACCGGCAAATACAATAATGTCTGCGTTGGCTTCAGAGGCACGTTGTGCCAGGCCGAGGCTGTCGCCCACGTAATCAGCAATATCTTGAATTTCACCGATCTGATAATAATGTGCCAGAATCAACGCATTTTTTTCTTTTTTCAGCCTGTTTATTTCTTTTTTATAGTCCATTATTTTCTTTTTAACAATTTGGTCTTTATTAATAAATTTTAATTTAAATTCTTATTATTCTTTATATGCCTGTTAACTTTGGTGAAGAAAAAAGAGAGAAAAATTTGCATAAGTTAAAATCTCTGTTTTATTCACCATCCATGAACATTTTTTTATTGATTAATTTCTTATTATTCAATCAGTTTAATAGTTTATAAACAAGTTGTTAATATGGAACAAATTTCATAAATTTTATTGATGATTACCAACTGTCTGTGTTCATAACCCTGTAAAAAATTTTTAAAAAAAACCGGTTTTTAATGTAACCTTTTCCTGCTCCTGTTTTCGATGTTCATAACCAGCGATTTTTCATTTTTTATTCAACAAATTTAAGCAGTTATTAACAATGATGTTTCATAAATTTTAATTTTTTGAAAATGAAGGCATTGTTTGATTAAAAGGACTCATTTCAAAAAAGAAAAAAGGTTCGTAATCAATCTATTCCGTTAAGCAGATAAATTTGTTTAATTTTGTCATGGAAAATTTATGAACAATGGATGAAAAAAGAGAAACTTTGGCATTGGCATCCGATCATGGTGGTTATTGGATGAAAGATTTTGTTGCGTTTAAATTGCGCGAAGCGGGTTATGAAGTAAAGGATTTCGGGACGTATTCCGGTGAAAGTGTTGATTATCCCGATTTTATCCATCCCCTGGCACATGCTGTCAATGAAGGGGAATACCACCGGGGCATCATTATGTGCGGCAGCGGTAACGGCGCACAAATGACCGCCAATAAATATCCCCATGTACGGGCCGGGTTGTGCTGGAACGTGGAACAGGCACTACTTATTCGTAAACACAACAATGCCAATATCCTTTCTTTGCCGGGCCGGTATGTTACGTTTGATGAAGCCTGGCAAATGGTCGAAGTTTTTTTGAATACCGAATTTGAAGGTGGCAGGCACACACGGCGGGTTGAAAAAATTGAAAAAATTATCAAATAGGAAAAGGAAGTGAAGAGTTCACCGGAAAAAAAAACATTTCTGAAAAAGGCTGAAAAGATAGCTTTTGACAAAGTACACCGCGAAAAGATAAAATTTAATATTTCACGTTATGACAGTGCGGTGGCCAAAGGAAAAGCCATCTATTCCAATCTTGACCTTGCACGTGACCGGGCAGGTTATCTGAAATACAAAATTATCAACGATCTTGACAAATATCTCATTGAGTTCGAAGACAATTTTACCAAAAACGGCGGTCATGTTATTTGGGCATCCGATGCCCGTGAAGCGGTCAACGAAATACTAAAAATTGCCCGCAAATACAAGGTAAAAAAGGTGGTAAAATCCAAATCCATGACCACCGAAGAAATTGAACTGAACAAGTTTCTGGAACAGGCTAATATTGAGTCATTGGAAACCGACCTCGGCGAATTTATAGTACAACAGGCCGGACAAAAACCATATCATATTGTTACCCCGGCCATGCACATGTCCAAAGAAGATATTGCGGCTTTGTACCATAAAAAATTCAATACAGATGAGCACCTTACACCGGAGGAACTTACCCTGTATACCAGGAAATTACTGCGGGAGAAATTTATTCAGGCCGATATGGGCATCAGCGGTGCCAACTTTTTAATTGCCGATACAGGCAGTATTGCTGTTACTGAAAACGAGGGCAATGCCATGCTTTCCATGTCGTTTCCGAAAATTCACATTGCTGTTGCCGGCATCGAAAAGCTTATCCCGAGGCTTGAAGACCTGAGCCTTTTTTGGCCACTGTTGGCTACGCACGGCACAGGGCAAAATATGACTGTTTATAATTCTATTATCAGCGGTCCGAGAAAAGGTAATGAAAAAGACGGGCCGGAAGAAATGTATGTCATCCTTATGGACAACGGTCGTACCAACCTGCTGTCCAAAGAACGGCAGCGCCAGGCTTTGTCGTGTATCCGCTGTGGTGCCTGTCTCAATGCCTGTCCCATTTACAAAAATATTGGAGGCCATACCTACGACACCACCTATAGTGGTCCTATTGGCTCTGTTATTACGCCTTATTTAAGAGGAATGAAAGAATATAATCACCTGAGTTTTTGTTCTACGCTTTGCGGCAAATGCACAGAGGTATGTCCGGTAAAAATTCCCATTCACGAATTGCTTTTGGTAAACAGAGACGATGCTGTCAGAAACGGTTACTATACTTATTTTGATAAAAAAAGCATTCAGGTTTCCACCAGGTTTTTGTTATCCAGGAAAAAACTCGATATGTTTGGCGGTAAGATGAAGAATTTTGGTGCCGGACTTTTTGTGGAAAAAATTTGGGGCCCGCGTCGTGAATTGCCTGAGTTTGCCGAAAAATCGTTCAGTAAATTATGGAAAGAAAAGCATGGGGAAAATTGATTAAAAAAAACAGACTATAAAGTTATATTCTTTCCCGGGGCAAAATGTATTAAAGCTGGAATATTTCTGTTTTTCATGATGTGCTAAGCTGAAAGGGAAAATTCCATCAGGGGTTTGTACACTACCCCGCCGGGTTTTAACAGACTTTCATATAAGATGATTTTATCAACGGTGCATTCCTGTAAAAAATCATGGCGATGCGCTGCAATGGCTTCCTGAAAATTTTTTTTGTGTTCTATTTTCCGTATACGTCCTATGGTAAGGTGGGGAACAAAATTTTGTCGGTCGCGGGAAAATCCTGCCTCGTCCAAAGCATTCAATATTTTTTCACCCAATTGTTTTAATGTTTCATTGTTTTCGGTACCAAACCAAATCACACGTGGTTTGTATGAACTGCCGAAAATACCTGTTCCGGTCATTTTCAGGGTAAAAATTTGGTATCCGGAGGCGATTTCCTGCAGTGCTTTCCGGATATCCGGCAGTTTTTCTTCGGGCGTTTTGCCAAAAAATTTCAGGGTGATATGAAAATTTTCAGGTTTCACCCAGCTTATTTTTTCCCATTGCAAGGCATACCGCAGGGCATCAAAAGTTTTAAGGAGGTTTTTGTCCGGTGTTAATTTTATTCCTGCGAACAGACGTTTCATGAAATTTTTGTTTTCACCGGCAAAAATACGATTTTTGTTTTGTGGATTTTTTTTACTTTTGCACCCTCATTCGGGGCATTAGCTCAGTTGGCTAGAGCGTTTGACTGGCAGTCAAGAGGTCATCGGTTCGATTCCGATATGCTCCACACAGTAAATCAAATGGTTATCGTGATACAAAACGGTAACCATTTTTTGTTTGAGTAACCATTTGCGTAGCAATATATGCCGGTACGTGTATTTCATTTCCCTCAGGTGCCGGATAAGGTCTTCTCTTATTTGATATTCTTTTGTCATGGATTTTGTTTCGGATGCACTTTAACGAAATCCTGAATTTTTAAAGGAATCTAATCTCCGGCTT
>JALUYM010000434.1 GCA_027018745.1 Bacteroidales bacterium
TTTTAGCCTCTTCAACAGATTGGTTTTCTTCCTCATGTAACGGCTCTTCCGGCACCTCCCCCGTTTCAATAAAACGAATGGCAGCATCAAGCCCTTTTACAAATTTTTCAAAGTCTTCTTTATACAAAAAGATCTTGTGTTTTTCATAGAAAAACCTACCCTGCTCATTTTGAAAACGACGTTTACTCTCAGTAATCGTCAAATAAAACTGGTCATTACGCGTAGCTTTCACATCAAAAAAATACGTCCTCTTTCCCGCTCTCACGGCCTTGGAAAAAATATCCTCCCTGTGTTTCGGTGTTTCTTGTCCTTCCATGGGCATGCTCTCATTTTTTAGTTTCAAGACAAAAATAAGAATTATCCGACAATCCCAAATTCTTTTACAAAGAATATTGAAAAATAAAATATTTTGTTAACGACCTCCCTAATCAAACAAAACAGGCTCACAATCAATCGAATAATGTTTTCAAGACAGATGCAGAAAATTTTATTTAGATTAATTCCATATTATTGGTTTTTTCTTTAACTTTGCACCGTAAAATTGTTAAGGACAAGAACACTTTAATTTTTAAACTATCATCATTACATAATTATCCGGAGACAATGGCCAAATTTGAAATAGTCATGCCCAAAATGGGCGAAAGCATTATAGAAGCAACCATCACCAAATGGCTTAAAACTGAAGGCGACAAGCTGGAAGAAGACGATGCCATTGTTGAAATAGCCACAGACAAAGTTGATTCCGAAATACCCAGCCCGGTGGAAGGCGTACTGGTCAAGACCCTGTTTCAGGAGGGTGAGGTAGTACCGGTAGGAACGGTTATTGCCCTGATTGAAACAGAGAATGGTAATGAAAAAGAAACCAAATCCGAAGAAGAAATTCCGGGCATTGAAAACCTGGAAGAAAAAAAGTCCGATACCCCCAAGGAAATTTCCGTAACCCGCAAAAATAACCGGAGCAACCGGTTTTATTCCCCTTTAGTGCGAAATATTGCCAAAAACGAACACATTTCCCAGGCCGAGTTGGAAAATATTCCCGGCAGCGGAAAAGAAGGCCGGATTACCAAACGCGATGTGCTGGCTTATTTGGAAAAAAGGAAAGTTTCACCGGCTGCAGCAACCACAGCCCCGACTTCTGCGCAACAACTGCATGAACCCAAAATAGAGCTCCCCCCGGTAAATACAGAATCGGGAGACCAAGTAGTGGAAATGGACCGCATGCGCCGGCTTATTGCCGATCACATGGTTTTATCAAAAAAAACTTCACCACACGTCACTTCTTTTATCGATGTAGATGTTACCGGTATAGTAAACTGGAGGAACAAAGTGAAAAATGGCTTTTTGCAGCGTGAAGGAGAAAAAGTTACTTTCACCCCGATTTTTATTCATGCTGCGGCAAAAGCGCTACGTGAATTTCCACAAATCAACGCATCCGTTGACGGTTACAACATTATATACCGGAAAAACATCAATATTGGCATGGCAACAGCCCTTCCCAACGGAAACCTGATTGTTCCGGTCATAAAGAATGTGGATGAAAAAAGTTTACTCGGAGTGGTAAAATCGGTCAACAGCCTTGCGAACAAAGCACGTTCCAACAATCTGGGCCCCGATGACATTCAGGGAGGAACATTTACAGTCACTAATTTCGGCTCTTTCGACAGCCTTACCGGTACTCCGGTGATCAATCAACCGCAAGTGGCCATTCTTGGTGTCGGGGCTATCCGCAAAAAACCGGTAGTTTTGGAAACCCCGCAGGGTGATGTGATCGCCATCAGGCATATAATGATCCTCTCGCTGGCATACGACCACCGGGTAGTGGATGGTGCATTGGGTGGCATGTATATAAAAAGGGTAAAAGAAATCCTGGAAAATTGGGATGCAGGCACAGAAATTTAAAAACAGAAACCATGATCAAAACCGTTGCCCTTGTGGCACATGATAACCGGAAAAAAGACCTCATCGAATGGGTCGCCTATAATTACAAACGGTTGATGGGCAAAAAACTTGTTTGTACGGGAACAACAGGCCAGTTGGTCAAAAAAACCATGGAACAAAACATGGCCGGCGGTGAAAAAATAAACGATATTATTTTGTTGAAATCAGGACCGCTGGGAGGAGATCAACAATTAGGAGCCATGATTGCAGAAGGGGAAATTGACATGCTTATTTTTCTGTGGGACCCCATGGAACCGCAACCCCACGACGTGGATGTGAAAGCATTGTTGCGTATAGCGGTTATGTACAATGTGCCTACTGCCAATAACCGTTCTACTGCCGATTTTCTCATCACTTCCGAACTTTACAACACCGATTATCAACCCCTTTTAAAGGATTATACCACCTACATTAACCGAACCATAAAATGAAAGATTATAAACAATACATCAGCATAAATGCAGAACCGGAAGATGTATATGCCTGTCTGACAAATCCTTTTACCATTGAGCTTTGGTCGGACATGCCGGCAAAAATGGAAGCAAAAGCAGGAACGGAATTTGAAATGTTTGAAGGTGATATTGCCGGCAGGATACTGGAACTGGAGCCCAACAAAAAAGTGGTACAACAATGGTATTTCGGCGATCAGGAAAAACCATCAATTGTAACATTTATAATTCATCCCGGCAAGGGCAAAGTTTCCCTGGAACTGCGCCATACCAACATTCCTGATGAATCTTTTGAGGAAATAGCACACGGCTGGCAAGAGTATTTTCTCGGCAGGATCAAAGAATTTCTGGAAATTTGACATCCGGCAAATAATTTTCCACAAAGCCGGAAGGAAAAACAGAGTTTATGTTTAATTTTGCAGGCAAAAGATTAAAGAGGATAAACCATGATCCAACGTAAACAAACCGTTTTTTTGTTGCTTGTCATTATTGCTTCCGCCGTCAGCTTTTTCTTTCCGCTGGCCGATTTCATCGGGGCAAAAGAATCCATCGTGCTTTTTGTACAAAAAGCGCACAGCCTGGTTCCCGATTCGGCTTTCAACAAAAACGTTTATTTCAGCCTTCCCCTGCTGTCGGCCACCGGTTTTGTTGTACTTTTTTCACTGATTACCATTTTTTTATACAAACGCCGCAAGACACAAATGCAAATCATCAAAGTTTGCATTCTGGTAGAGATAGCTTTTATCGGGCTTTTCTTTTTGTACTACGTAAATTTTTTGCAAAAATTGACGGGCGGAACCGCCGAATACAAAACAGGTGCTTTTATGCCACTCATTAGTTTGGTTTTTCTGGTACTGGCTTATCGTGGCGTGCTACAGGATGAAAAACTGGTGCGCAGCGCCGACCGGTTACGCTGACCGTTTCGGGCGTCCACGCCCGAAGAAAAATTTTTCAAATCCTTTTCTTCCGGTCAATGTCCAGCACCTCCAAATCGGCAGGGCGGCCGTTTTCAATGATAAAACGCACGGCCGTAATACTTTTGTGGAAGCCGGAATTTCCGGCAGCCCCCGGGTTGATGTGCAATAGATGGTAACGGTTGTCGGGCATAACCTTTAAAATATGCGAGTGGCCCGAAACAAAAAGCCCGGGGCGGTACTTTTCAATCAGTCTCCTGGCTTTTGGCGTATAGCGACCGGGGTAACCGCCAATGTGCAGCATCAAAACTTTCAACCCTTCCACGGTAAAAAGGGCCGTTTCCGGAAAATCTTTCCGCAATGCCTGTCCGTCAATGTTTCCGTAAACAGCACGTACAAGGGCTATAGTCTCCAGTTGCTCAATAACTTCGAAAGACCCAATATCCCCGGCATGCCATATTTCATCACAACGAGAAAAGAAATCCCGTATGTGTGGATGAAAATAACCATGTGTATCCGATAACAATCCTATGTGTTTCAATTATCTAAAAATTTTACCCAAAGCCTGCCATCAACAACTGTTTACATTGTATTTGAGGGTCGATATTTCCGTGTTTATCAGTAATCATAATCCGGTTATCATACAGTAAGGTAGAAGAAAAGGTTACGTTAAAAAAGCGAAACCCTTTTCCAATAATTTCCACCAGGGGACAAAATGTACACGGGTTCCATTGATTTGAAGGGTTTCTTCCCTGTCAAGGTTGACGATCACGCCGGTTTCCGGACGGTACCTTGTTATAAAACTCCTGAACGAACGGCTTACCACCGCCTTTTTCAGACTTTTAAATTTCACTTCCACGGGAACGATACCCGTTCCTGCGTGTACCACAAAATCCACTTCGGCCTTGTCTTTGGTACGCCAAAAATGAATGCGCGACAATCCGGTTGTAAAACGTTTTTTTAAAACCAAATAAATAAAATTCTGAAAAAGAAGCCCATCGCGTACCGTTCCGGCCAGGTTGCCCCTGCTGAAATTGAGCATTCCCAAATCGTTGAAATAAATGGTTGGCGATTTGGTAAGTTCTTTTTTCAGGTTGGTGAAGTACGGTTTTACAATGTTGATGATAAAAGTTTGTTCGGCATACCACAGATAGGTTTTCAGGGTTTCAAGCCGCATCCCCGTATCCTGCGACAACTGCGAATAATTCAGTATTTTCCCCGACTGTGTTGCAAGCAATTGAATAAGCCGCACAAACTTGTCCGGTTCGCGCACCCCCAGCAGGAAAGAGATGTCTTTGGTGATATAAGAAACAAAGATTTCGTTCATAATTTCATGCTTGCGCAAAACCGTATCGGCCGTCACCACGGCCGGGTAACCGCCAAAAGAAAGGTATTCGTTCAGCCAGCGTTCTGTTTTCTCCGTTTCTGTAGAAAAAAGATCCACCAAACGGTTTTCGTATTTGTACTCCGTTTTGTAGTTTACAAATTCGCGAAAGCCGACCGGGTCCATTTCTATGAGATATTTCCTTCCGGCAAGGGATTCCCCAATCTTTTCCTTCAACTCGAGGCTTCCCGAACCGGTAACCACAAATTTGTAAGGCAGTTCCATATCGTAAATACCTTTCAGAAATTTTCCGGCATCCTCTTTTCGCTGTATTTCATCAATAAAAACATAGGTTTTCCCTTTACCGGCCTCCAACCTGATTTTATCCAGCAGTATTTGCTGCGACCGGAAATACCGGCTGTCTTCTTCAATATCCAGGTTAAAATATAGCACCGTTTTCCCCTGCTGTTTCAGTCCGGCTATAACCTCTTTCAGCAAAGTAGTTTTTCCCACCTGCCTGGCGCCAATAATGATGGTTATCTCTTTACGCCCCAAACTACTGATTACCTTATCTTTAATTTCACGTTTAATCATTTTACCCTGTTTTACAACAACAAAAGTAGGTGTATTTCATTAAAAAAACAAATCTAATAGTGAAATTCTCGGGTTATTTTACTATTATAATAGTGAAATTCTCGGGTTATTTTACTATTATATTAGTACAATTCTCGGGTTATACCAATTGTAATTCCAAATTTCTGATTAGGAATTTGGAATTTTACTATGGTAAATGCCGATATTACAGCAAAACGAGCAGATTGAGCGCCCGCCTGACCGGACGGGCAGGAAGTGAAAATATGCGACATTTTGATGTATAATCGGTATTAATGGTTTTCCAGCCGGCGTTTTCCGAATAAAAATATCCCCTATTTTTACTAAAAAATTAAACTATGGAATTCCTGTACCTCATCCTGGGCCTTCTGGTCGGCACTGTGGCCACATACTTTTTTGCAAATCAGAAAGTTAAAACCCTGAAGGCTGAATTTAAAAAGCAATCGGAACAGCAGGCTGCGCAG
>JALUYM010000435.1 GCA_027018745.1 Bacteroidales bacterium
GTATATCCTTTGCCCTGAACGGAATAAGCGGAATACCTCAGGCCCAGGTTCATGCTCAAATGTTTGCCGGCAGAAACAATATTTTCAACATAAGCTGCCGTTTCCCACGAATGATAAACGTTACCGGAAAAGGATTTATTGACAAGGGTGCGATTACCGCTGAGGGCCCGAAACGATGTATTGTTCGGGACAAAAGTGTGGTACGTGGCAAGCAGACCCCACCGGATTTTGTATTGCGGCAAAAGGAAATACTCAAAATCGGCTTTCATCCCGTCATCAAAAATGCCCGTAAAAAACCGATTGATATTTTCCCGATATGACTGATTAACAGAATATTGGGAATTCATTTCGGTGCGGAACCTGTAGCGGGAATAGTAAAAGGTAAAATTACCGAAAAGCTTGTTTCCGAAAAGATGGTTCCACCGCATGGATACCAGGAAATTTCCCCACTGTTCTTTATATTTGGATTGATTTGTAAAATTATCCTCTTTTTCTTTGTACGTGGAAATCATTTTGTCATCACCAAAATAAAGGCTTAAAAACAACCTGTTTTGAGGGGAGAAAACATGGTTCAGCTTCAGGTTAAAATCTTGAAAATAGTACCCTGCCGAACTGTTTTTTTCGGTCAGTCTGGTTATGGGCCGCATAAATAAATCGTATAAAAACCGCCGGTAAGAAATGAGAAAAGAGGATTTGTCTTTGATGATAGGCCCTTCTGCCATGGCCTTTGCCGAAATAAGCCCGATGGAGGCACTGCCACCGAATTTATCGTTGTCCCCATCTTTCATGCGCACATCCAAAACAGAAGAGAGCCTGCCGCCATACCTTGCCGGAAAACCGCCTTTATACAGCTTCGTCGATTTCAGGGCACTGCTGTTAAAAATTGACACAAACCCGCCGAGATGATTGATATAATAAACGGGCACATCATCGATAAGTATCAGGTTTTGGCCGTTCGACCCGCCCCGGACCAACAGGTTGCTGCTTCCCTCGTTACCCGATTGTACCCCGGGCATTAACTGATAAGCTTTGATAATATCCCTTTCGCCGCCCAGGGCAGGCAGCATGTCAATTTGGCTCATGGGAATGGACAAAACACCGGTTTCGTTTCTCCTTTCAACAGGGACGGCATTTTTTCCTTTAATGTTCACCTCGCCCAGCATTCTTCCCGGCGTGAGAAAAACATAAAGAAGCGTGTCTTTCGTAACAGTTAGCGACAGGGTATCCGTCCGGTATGAAACGTTGCTGAAAACCAGTATGTACGGTTTGTTTGATTTTTTAAGGCTCATGCTGAAAAAACCGTATCCGTTACTGATTTCCGTTCGGTTCGCAGGAAGCCCCGTTACGTAAACATCCGGTATACGTTCGTTATTTTTTGCATTGACCACATAACCGCTTATGACAACTTGCTGCCCGAAAACAGAAACTCCGGCAAAATTCAGGACCATAAAAAGCAGTAGTGACTTAGGCATATCATCAGTTGGTTAACGGATACGAAAGGTAACGGACACCGGTGAATATCCGGCAAAAACACCATATCCGCCTTTTACGTTTGAGTACAATTGAACGGGTTCCACATAGCCGGTCCAAATGCTGCTTTCTTTCGAAATCATATGTTGGTACAAGGTTTTTCGGTACAGGTAATACGCTTTTGAAACACTGGACAGATAAACAGTCAAATCGAACTTACACCTGGAAGGCTGTCCGTAAACATAACTACAGGGGCGAATGAAAGAGATGCCCAGCCCCGCTTCTTTATTCCGAAACAAGGTGTCTGAAAAAACGACCGTGGACGGTTGATAATCGTAACCACCATCAGTCCATAATTGGCGGAGACTGCCAATCATTCCTTCGTTTACAACAATGGGGCTGTTGCTGGCATATCCTGTCACATTTTCATACACCACGGATGTATCGGCATAACACCGGGCACGCATATAAATTTCGTAGTAATTCTTTTGATCCGGAATATCCCTGAACCGTAAATAAACACGTGAATATTCAACCCCATCCTGATCAGAAAAAACAGAATCCTGAAACCAGGCCGTATCGATTTTAACGGCTCCGGGAATGGTTGTCCGGGCAAACAGCGGAGATTGGCCTTTCCCTTTAGGCAACACAGTAACCGACAAAGTATCATAAGGTTTTGGCAGGTAATTGAACGAATGAAAATATCCGTTGCCATACGAAAGTTTTTCCACAAAACGATGGTTAACGTACAGTTTGACAACGGCGGCACTGCTATGCATCTCGTTGCTGTCCACCCAGTCCATGATTCCGTAACTTTTATCGAACAGCAACCGGAAAGGTTTATGGTTGGCTACCAGGGCAAAGACCACGGGCTTTGATTTTATCGCCGGGATATCCATATCCACCACTTTCGTGCAACCGTTAAGCAAAACAAACAGCACAAAAATGGAAAGCACCATTCTAAAGGGGTGTACCCTGTTCATTTTTTGCGTTTAAAACCGGTAAACAATGCGTATGGAAGGAATAAAATATTCCCCGTTGAGAAACCGATCGGTGGAAAATTTGACCATCACGTCCAGCAACAGCTTTTTTCGGTACAGGTTAATGCTTATACCGGGGGCAACATAGTAGCTAAAACCGTTATGGATGGTTGTTTGCCCGTTCTCTTCAGGCTGCCGGCTGTCCGTTATTGTTAATTTTCCGGTGCGGTAAAATCCACCGGCCTCCACAAACGGCGAAACATTTTTTTGTTTTAAAAAAGTATAGCGAAAAAACATCCCGAAATTCAGCACATGCCAATTTGCGCCGCTGCTATGCCCGAAATGGCCCGAAAATTCCGGTCCGAACGAAATGCCCGACGGGGCCATCCAGCCATACCGCAAAGCAAAGGGATATTGTTTTATGTCGCCGTTAAAAAAGGACTGGTTAAGATAAGGGTTGAACTGGATGCCGATAAAATGCTGAAAATGCGGTTTGGCTTTTTGAATTTGATGCTCCTGGGCAAAACCCGAAAAAGGCAGCACAAAAAGGAACATGACAATAAATACCGCGGCTTTGGAAAATCGAAGATATGGTTTTAACATGGGAAAAAATTTAATTGTTCTATCAAAAGTAGGATGAAAAACAGTATTTCAGGATATTTTTTTAATTATTAAGAATTATTATATTTTGTTAAGGATCAAAATGAACCCGTGCAATTCCCTTGCACGGGTTACATCGTGTGCGGCTATGGTACGTACCGCAGTTTATTGCTTGTTTTTCTATTTACCAGCAACTTCATTTAATGCTTAATCTTCGTATTTACAACGATTTGCGGCATGCACTATGAGCCATTGTTAAAAACAGTGCGTTAATGATGGGAAACCATTATTTCTTTTTTAAAGATTTTATTTCCGGAAATGATTTGCAAAATATATACACCTTGTTTGAGGTTTCTTACATTTATTTGGGTTTTTCTTCCTCTGAATGTTTTTTTCATTTTTAAATTCATCATTTTGTCATAAACCCGTAATTCTGATGTCCTGGAATTAGTATTATTTAAATTGTCAGGTGTTTTGTTGTTGTTAATTTCAACGGATAAAATATTGTTTGCCGGATTAGGCGACAACAGAAGTCCGCCTCCCCCACCTGAACTTACATTCACAGAACCACCACCGGTAACACTTGTTCCGCATTCATTAATTGAATTCACATAAAAATTACCCCATCCTGTGGTAGTTGCTTCTACTGTACATTGTATACCGCCACCGCTTAGTTTAGTAATGCTTCCCGTAATGTTCCAAACATATTGATATGGGTTTCCAAGTGCAGAGACAATACGAATTGTTTTTATTTGGCCAAGAGCCATTTGATAGGTTGGATAACCAGAAGGGGAAGTAATTGGCTGATCCGGTTTCCCCAGCCAAACAGTCTTTTTTGTCAGTTCAAAGATTTGACCGTATGGGGCTGTTATTGAAGCACCAACCCAAGCCTGACCTGAACCTGTTACATTAAAAACAGCCGAAGTGCCCGATGCTGAAATTTTGCTTAGATTAGTACTGTTGCTCCAGGTAACGGTGTATCCAGCAATTAAGTTTTCTACTGAAAATGTATAATTTCCGGTACACAATACCGACGCCCCTGTAATAGGTGGTAATGCGAGCGTTTTTACTGTTGCTTTGTCGCTCCAGTCCGAAGGGCCTACATTGCTTAATGCCCTGACATAGAAAGCGTATGTGGTGTCGGGTTTTAAACCGGTTATCCTATATGAATTAGTTGTTACCGGGGTGTTGTTCAATAAAGTATTTACGTTACCATTATTTAAAAATACGTTATACCCTGTAGCTCCGGGTGAAGGTGTCCAAGAAAGGGTCGTGCTTCCGTACTCTGTGTTGGAAAATGAAAGATTTGCCGGTTTAGCCGGTGTTGTAGATGTAATAGAGTCTTTAGTACTAAAATTTCCTGCCAAATCTGTGGCTTCTACAATTACTTTATATTTTGTATTTGAAGCAAGGCCTGTAACTTTAAAGTCTTTATTATCATCCGCCTTGAAACTTTCTTTTTTAATAAGGGCATTATTTATATCCTTTAGGGTTACGGTGTAGTTTGCAATACCATTTAGCCCAGAGGTGGGATTTGCATCTGTATATTCACTAGAGCCGCTATCCCAACTACTCCATGAAAAGACACTAATAGTAGTACTTGTCTGTTCTATAGAAAACGATGGCGTAATAGGTTTCGAATTATCAACAATTATGGTTTGAGTATTATAATTAAAAGGATGATTAACATAATTTTTATCATAGGCATTAAAATACAGAGGTAGAGAATAATTACCATCGCTGGTACCGGATGGTACCTTTATGGTTAAACGGAAGATAACTGTTTGTCCGGAGAAAATAGTTTGATTATTATTTTCAATTGTAACCCACGATTTAACCTTAAACATAGAATTTTTATTTAATGATACTTTACAAGTGTCACTGCTATTATTTGTAACCGATATTTTAAACTGAAAACTGCCACCTGCTTTAATCGGTTTGAATAAGCCCCCGTACCTATCTGTTAATGGTACTCTTACTGTAAAATTCTGAGCCATGATAAACTCACTTGTTGTTATCATGAAAAGAACGACAATTAAAAATCTGAAAAAATGTTTCATAATGTTAATTTTTTAATTTATTGCCTACTCTGTTCACGCTTTTCGGCTTCTGCGTTTTTTGTAATTAGTTTTTATCTTTTATGCAACGGACAGAATAACCGTTAACCATAAAATTAATGCCTTTCCAAACTTTTGAATCGAAGAAAAACAAACAAAGAAAAGGTGCTGAAGTAGCATTGTAGCTGGGCATTGCCCACCAAGCACCATAAAATCTCATCTGGACTGTATTTTCTGATAAATAACGCCAGCCACCGGGTAATGCTGTAAATCCGCTGCTATTGGTCGATTCGAATGGGTCTGCCCAATGCAAATCGCCAACTTCCTTTAATTTGTTGCCCGCAATGGTATCACCTCCAAGGTAATCAATAAGCCTGTCCCAATCCGTTATAGTAGGGACATGCCAACCTTTCGGGGCCAGCCCCCGGCTGTCGTTCACCGCATACCAGTTGTATAAACGGCCATAGGTGGCAATCGTATCCAGGTCT
>JALUYM010000436.1 GCA_027018745.1 Bacteroidales bacterium
TCAAGGTCAAGGGTTTTAAAATAGTTATTTTGGGAAGCCATGCGCAAATTGGGGACAAAAGCCGGTGCGCTGGAATAGATTTCCTCTGCTTCGGAAGTATGCGAACGGCGGTTGATATCGAATTGTTCCACCGCTTTTTTCACATCAGGCGTATCTATCCGTTTTACAGATGCATCAATTAAACCTGCTTTTTCCAATTCGCCCATAATGCCCAAAACGCCACCGGCACGGTTTACATCCTGCATGTGGTAATCCGAACTGGGCGACACCTTACAGAGATTGGGAATCTTCCGCGAAAGGGCATCAACGTCTTTCATACTGAAATTTACTTTTGCCTCATGGGCAATGGCCAGCAAGTGCAACACCGTATTAGTAGACCCACCCATGGCAATATCTACGGACATGGCATTGACAAAAGCTTCGCGGGTAGCGATGTTGCGCGGCAACACGCTGTCATCCCCGTCACGATAGTACCGGAAAGTGTTTTTCACAATGAGTTCTGCCGCCTTTTTCAGCATTGTCTCCCTGTTGACGTGCGTGGCTACCACCGTTCCGTTACCGGGAAGGGCAAGTCCGAGGGCCTCGTTCAGGCAGTTCATGGAATTGGCGGTGAACATCCCCGAGCAGGAGCCACAGGTAGGACAGGCTATTTTTTCCACTTCGTGCAGCTCCTCATCGCTTACCGACTCATCCGCAGCGAGTACCATGGCATCCACCAGATCATAATTTTTCCCTTTGCGTGTGCCGGCTTCCATGGGGCCGCCGGAGACAAAGACGGTGGGGATATTCAACCGCATGGCAGCCATCATCATACCGGGGGTGATTTTGTCACAGTTGCTGATACAAATCATGGCATCCACGGTATGGGCGTTGCAGACATATTCCACACTGTCGGCAATCAAATCCCGCGAAGGCAGCGAGTAAAGCATGCCGGCATGTCCCATGGCAATGCCGTCATCAATGGCAATGGTGTTAAACTCGGCAGCAAAACAACCTTCGGCTTCAATGAGCTTTTTTATCTGCTGTCCGGCTTCGTGCAGGTGCACATGGCCCGGAACAAATTGAGAAAAAGAGTTTACAACAGCGATGACAGGTTTGCTAAACTGGCTTTCCTGCATGCCATTGGCGCGCCAAAGGCTCCTGGCACCGGCCATATTCCTCCCCGAGGTGGAGGTAAGACTTCTTAACGGATACGACATAACTTTTTGTTTAATAAAAAAGCTCCCCGATAATGACCGGAGAGCTTCATAAATTTTTAATATTATATACAGGTCTCCGGTTTATGGGGTATGACCCACAAGTACGAGAATGGTAATAATGACATAAATCCTCCCGAAAACCCGTTTCATTTGTTTCGTTATTTTGATGGGGTAAAAATAGAAACTATTTGAGAAAGTCAAACTTTTTTTTATTTTTTTTCTTACCCATCCCTGTTATTCATATATCCGCTTGATTAAAAGTCATATAATAATCTATTTATCAATAATTTATAAAATACATTATTTTTCCTCAAAACTGTATGAATCTTTATTGAAAACGCCATTAATAGTAACGCAATCGTTTGTTATACACAAAAGCAGGCATGCCATTCATTTTTTTATTCAATCAATACTTTTTTTACATTTGTTTTATCAAAACAGAATTGAATTTTGAGAAAATACAACCGGTATGCAGCTCTTTCGTGACATCATTATATTAACCCCGTTTTATATAAGTTTCTTATGGGGATTGATATTCATCGTGAACACAGCCAGTGACAATAAGCCGCGTTACGCATTGGGTATCTTCATGTTAACAGCATCTATCGTATATTTCACACATGCCGCGTTTTTCAAACATTATTACGATTTTTATCTAAAGATTGATGGGCTGTATATGTTTGCCAGCCTCTCTGTTTATCCTTTGTATTTTATTTATATCAGTTTACTAACGCGTGACAAGGATTTTAAGAGCCATTATCTCTGGCATTTGGCTCCGGCGGTCATTCTTGCTATCTTGTTTGAGGTACTGAGCGCTTTTGCCACACCGGAAGCAAGAGATATATATCTGAAGGATGTACTCTTCCAAAATACTTTTCCTTCCGGCGGATCACCTTTGATCGTGTCGCTATTGGCCTCTGTATTCTTTTTCAGCCGTGTTGTTTTCGGGCTACAAACCATAGCTTATCTGGTATTAGGCGTCTATTTTATTAAGAAATACAACGAACGTATAGCTAATTTTTACGCTAACCTTTCGGATAAAAAAATTGTGTGGCTCGAATTATTAAATATCACCCTTATCGTCGCTGCCGTTTCCAGTTTTTTACTGAATATCGTTGGACGACATTTCTTTGAGGAAGAGAATTTGCTGTATATCCCCTCCGTTATTTTCAGTATTTTGTTATTCATCATCGGGCTGCTGGGCAATAAGCAAAAGCAGACTATTGTCGAAGTACAGGAGGATGAAATTTCTGATATTGATCTGTATGAGAAGCCGGAGAATCAAAATTTACTGAAAGAAAAGTTAGTGGCTTTCATGGAAAAAGAAAAACCCTTCCTTAACCCCAATTTTCGGATTACAGATTTAAGTCCCAAACTTTTCACCAACAGAACCTACCTTTCCCATCTGATAAATACTGAATTCAAGATGAGTTTCAGCGATTTTGTAAACCGTTACAGGATTCAACACGCGAAGACGCTTATGGATAAAGACATGGAATCCAACTACTCGTTAAATTATTTTTCAGAACAGTCAGGCTTTGGCTCGGTAAGTTCTTTTATCAGGGCATTTAAACAGGTGGAAGGCGTAACAGCCGGAACCTATCATAAACAGACCAAAATAGCATCGTAAGCCTTCCGATAATCACACCAGTTTCTTTTTTCTCCTGTCTTTTCATACCAAATACCTGCCAATTAGTGATGAATTTTACCAAATGACAGGTGTTTGTACGATATGATAACAATAACATGAATAGGGGACTCTATTTTTGTCAAGATAAAGCTGTAATTATAATAACAGAAATTTTTAATTAAATCAAAGCAGTTATGA
The DNA here is from genome assembly GCA_027018745.1 of Bacteroidales bacterium. Lineage (GTDB taxonomy): Bacteria > Bacteroidota > Bacteroidia > Bacteroidales > F082 > Sulfidibacterium. The sequence goes on from JALUYM010000436.1 coordinate 3,028, forward strand.
AAAACAAAACTTTACTTTTTTCGGTATTAATAACAATCCTTCCCGTATTTATGATGGCTCAATCAGGGCTTAAAGGAAGTAATTCATGGTACGAAGTCGGACAAGGAGGATTTACCGCAACGGATAGTTATTACCAGCACATAGCCATAGATGGTACCGTTCCTTATGTTGCTTTCAAAGATCCTGACCATGACAATAAAGTAACCATCATGAAATATTCCGGTGGTACCTGGCAGGTTGTAGGAACGGCAGGGTTTACAGAAGGCCCTGTCTCAGATCTGGATTTCAAAATTGAAAATGGCCAGTTTTTTCTTGCCTATGCCGCCAATTATAAAGTAACCGTTATGAACCTGATGGGAGGCCAATGGCAGAATGTAGGATCACCTCATTTTGCCTCCTCTGGAATCGTGAGTTTGGCTGTGGCAGCCGGAAAACCGTATGTAGCTTTCCAGGACAGAGACAACGGGAATAAGATTACGGTAGAATCTTTTTCTGGTACCAATTGGGAAGTCGTAGGCAAGCCGGGGTTCTCAACATGCTCCTTACCTGAATTAATTGATATTGCTGTATTCGATGACATTTATGTCGTGTATCGCGATGTTGACGATTACTATACCAGAGCAACAGCCATGGTTTTTCATAACAAAACATGGAGTGTATTAGGCTCTCCTGACTTTTCGGGAGGAACACTTGATGGATATGATTTTTTAACGACCATAAATAATACACCATACGTTGTGGGCTGGGACAAAGAGGCGAAAGCAACAGTTTATAAATATAACAATACTGACTGGGAAATTGTCGGAAATCCAGGAATTTCTGATGGCCAGGCAGTCTACACCAGTATTACATCCGCTGCCGATGGCACACTTTACATTGCCTATCTTGATTACAACGACAATAAAGTTCATGTTAAGACATTGTCAAACAACAGATGGGAAAGTGTAGGCGGAGTTGTCTCAAAATCGAAAGGTAAATTGATAGACATTACCACTGACAACAACGGAAAGCCTTATGTCGTCTATCAGGATAACTGGTATTCGCGTAAAACAACGGTTATGGCTTATGGCAGCACAGCCGCTGTAAACAATATTAATGCAGCATCTCAATTTACCGTTTCACCCAATCCGACTACCGGGAAAATTCAAATCCATGTCTATGGCTCAAACCACCCTACAAAAATAGAAGTGTTGAATTCTCTTGGCCAGGTAGTTATGAAACCCGCTAAGGGCTTACTAAAAATGGATCTGTCAACTTTGAATGAAGGATTATATTTTATCCGTATAAATGACAACAAACAAGAATATATCTGTAAAGTCATTCTCCAAAAGCAATAGAAATTTAAAAAATAGTTACTACTCAGCAGCTTAAATTGAGTAAATTCAGTTAGTTACAAATTTGATAACAACTGGTTTAAACAATCTAATTGAATAATAATGAGGCTAGAAAAATTTTTTATTGGATAAATCAAAATCAGCCGATAATTCCCATGAAAAATTTTTTACTCCCCCTGTTCCTTCTGATTGGCCTCAACGCCTTTTCAACGAATTATTATGTCGATTTGCTGCCATGGGGACTCACAATGGTACTTCCTGGGCTACAGCATTCGACAGTCTGCAACCGGCATTTTTCAATTACACGACGGGAGAGTGTATAATTGTACTGTTACCCGTAATAAAGGCAAACCCTTTCATCCTAAAAACAGTCTGGTCAATTACGACCAGACTGTTTTTTTACATCCGGCACTTGTTAATAACCTGAGTTCGACAATTTGGTTACCACCATTGTTGCGATGTACAACGTGATATCTTTTTATATTGCACCATCACTCCCGGGAAAATTATGACAGATACTTATCGCCACAAAATGTTTGACAAAGCATCCTGAAAGATAACATCCTTACTCCCATTACCTTTCGCTCTTTTTAACAATTTTGCAAGTTACAATTTTACCATTTGACATATGGTTTGTACGATATGACACCCATGATATGAATGCAAGTATATATTTTCGTACAAATAACATTATCTTATATAAACTTTTTTGTTTTTTTATTCCGGAATCAATGAAAATAAAAAATCTTATCTTTTATCTATTTCTTATTCTTATCCTCGCGGTATCCTGTAAGAAAGATAACAATTCGCCACAACCCGGCCCCACCCCCCCAAAAAAAGCAGATCCATACCTTAAAATATCAATGACGGATATAAATTTTTCTCACAACAAGGATGCCCATTTGGTGGTCATTAATACCAATGTTAAGTGGAAAGCTACCTGTACAGCCAAGTGGTTGACATTTTCAGCCATGCAGGGCGACAGCACTACAGGAATAATCATAGCTGCTTCAAAAAATAAAGAATTTAAACGGGAAACAACAGTTTCCGTTGTGGCAGACACACTTTCAAAAGAAATACAAGTGACACAATCAGGCGTTTCCAGGATTGAATTTAAAATAAACGGAGTTTCTTTTACTTTTTTACCGGTAAAAGCCGACACCTCATTTTATCTTGATGGAGGAACCTA
>JALUYM010000437.1 GCA_027018745.1 Bacteroidales bacterium
AAATAAAACAGGTTCTGCTTGGCTCTTTTCTCGGCGTTACCCCCGGTTGTCTTGGCGCTTTCACTGCAGTTTCATTATTTATACATGATATTATTGGCAATGGGGCACTAACTGCCACCATGATAGCAACTTCGGGTGATGAGGCCTTTGCCATGTTGGCTCTTTTCCCTGAAAAGGCCCTGATACTGAATATAATTATATTTGTTATTGCCGTCCTTTCGGGATGGCTGGTTGACCGTATCTTTAAAAAGAAATTTCTTTCCCATGCCTCTGAAAAACATTTGCATGTACATGAAATACCCGAGTGCACAGGTTTTTCACGCCAGACTTTTTGGAAACAGCTTAGGCACATAACTCCCACAAGGGCACTTATGATCATGAGCATTTTGTTTTTTGTCAGTTTTATCACACTGGATGAAAAAATAGCTTCCAAGGGCTTTCAGGGCCTCCTTAAAATCGGAACTGCCAAGCTTACCGATTCTGACCCGATATGGATAAAAATTACTTTTTTTACAGTACTTTTTCTTTCAACAGTGGTCATACTGATTGTTAATGATCATTTTCTGGAAAAACATCTTTGGGGACATATTATTAAAAAACATTTTTCCAAAATTTTTCTATGGACATTTTTCACCCTGCTGTTTATTGCCTTATTAATGAAACACTTTGATCTGCATCAATTGATTCAGCAAAACATGTTCTGGGTTCTCGTGGCAGCAGTTTTAATTGGAATTATTCCCGAATCGGGGCCTCATTTGATTTTTGTCATACTTTTTGCCAGCGGAAATCTGCCGTTTAGTATTTTACTTGCCAGTTCTATTGTACAGGATGGACATGGCAGTTTACCCCTGCTGGCTGAATCACGCAAAAGTTTTGTGATAGTAAAACTACTCAACGTGGCCGTAGGATTTCTTATCGGTTTGGCAGGACTTGCCATTGGAATATAAAAATAGTTATATTTGTATTGGTAAATTTTTAAAATTCAGGAACTAAAAATTATTTCAGGGAATAAGGCGAACTGAATCCTGACCTTATCCCATAATAGAAAAAATATACACATGAAAACCATTCTTATTCCGGTAGATTTCTCCAAAGGCAGCCTTCATTCTATTAAATATGCCATGGAACTTACAGTTAATCAACAGGTAACGTTCCATCTTTTTCATATTTACAACGACCAGGTAATGGTGCCCGATTCCGGTTTACCGGAAGCCATGGATTCCGACGTTTTTTTCAACAGTGATGTTGTAATAGCTTTGAAAGAACAGGCTGAACAACAAATGGCAACCTTGAAAAAAGAGGTAAAAGCCCTCATTAAAACATCCGGCCGTCAAATAACGATAACCACTACCATGCAAGGCGGCGATCCGCGTTGGGAGATTACAGAAACCTGTAAAGAGTTACAACCCGACCTGGTCGTCATGGGAACCCGCGGCCAAGGCAAAAAAGGCTTTCTTGAAGGAAATATGGCAGCCAAAATTATGGAAAAAGCCATTGTTCCTGTACTGGCTGTACCAGAAGATTATTCTGATTTTCAACTTAAAAACATCATGTACCCAACCCATTTTAACCAAATGGATATCCATGTTCTGCAACAGCTATTTTCCCTGATAAATCATTTAAAATTCCATGTTTTTGTTTGTCATTTTCAACTGGAAAAGAAAAACGAAGAAGCAGGAATCCTTATGGAAGAACTGGAAAAAGCTTTTGAAAAAGAAAAAGCAGAAGGAAAAATCTCATTTCAACTGGTGGAAGCCTTTGATAAAAGAGTTGCTTTGAAAGAGTTCACCAAACAAAACAGCATAGACCTTGTAGCCTTTTTGCCCAAAAAAAGGCACCCGTTTAAGTACCTTTTCTCCTCCCACAATATTCGAAAGAAAGATTTATTTGAATTACAACTTCCGGTATTGGCTCTGCATAAAATGGAAGGATAAAAATCATGACAATTTACAAAAAATCTTAAAAGCCCACAATAAGGCTTATACCAACAGGCATATTTCGATTATTTGAAACCGGAACTGGAATATTGCTACCAAAATATGGTTGAACTTTAAGGCTTAAAGCAGTCTTTTGTTTTTCCCTGTAAGCAAGATCATTAATCTTTGCGACTTTTACAGCATCGAAAATTGACCATATACCAACAACTCCGGCTCCAATTGCTCCAACAGCAACAAGCCCCCAGCCGGCCCCACCTGTGCCGCCATTTGCAATATTTCTGGCTGCAACATGTGCGCCAATACCATAAATGGCCCAACACCCCACATAACTACCGAAAAAAATCAATCCGCGTTTTGTTTCCCCTGCCAGGGCCTGCCCCAATCCGGGAACCAAAAAAGACTCCAGTCCCGCCAAAGTCGGGTTGTAGGGATCTCCCGCCTGACGGGAATAATTATGGACATCATACTTTGTTTTATTTACCTTATACTGAGCATAAGAGAAATTACTCAATAAAATAAAACCGACTACAATAACAAGAAACTTTTTCATAATTTTACTTTTAAATGTTTAAAAAATTTTTAACTGTTAATTAATTACTTCTGAGTACCGCTTCACGATTATACGAAAGATTAAAGCAGAAACCCAATATCACGGGGCAATATCATATTCACGAATAAAAGTCATCCGGAGAAAAACTATTTTGTATAAACCATTTTTCGTGTCACTGTTTTATCATTTAGTTTTAACCGGAAAAAATAAATCCCGTATGTTCCTGATGTCGGCTTGTACACAATTTTGTAATGACCGGCAATTAACACTTTGTTTACGGGTACGTCAATGATTTGTCCGAAGATATTGAGTATCTCCAGTTTAACATTCATCCTTTCAGGCAAAATAAACGAAATGGTTGTTTGTTGTGAAAACGGATTGGGATAATTCTCAAGCTTTAATTTTTCTTCATTAGCATAATGATTCGACAACCCGGTTGTTCCCTGTGTTATCTCCACATTATCAATAGCCATCAAATCACCATCGTTACCCACATATTGCCAGGCCAGCATAATGGTTTGGCCGGCATAATCGCTCAAATCGACGGAAACTTTGCGCCATTCCCACGCTTTACCATCGTTTTCTGCTTCGCCGAGTTTTGTCCAGCTGGCACCGCCATCAGTTGAAATATGCAATTTTACTATTGCCTTGGAGAGCCAACCGGAATTGTAACCGGCATAAAACTCCAGCTTAATAGTTCCGGAAGGCAGGGCCACAGCCGGTGTCTTCAACCATTCGTCCTGATCTTCTGCTACATAAGGACATATGGCTGAATAATTATTAGTAGAATCAATTTCTGTAAAAGGATGATTGGACGGATTTCCTTTCATCCATGTTTTTGCCGTATTGGTAATTTTCTGAGTCCATCCGGCGGGCGGAAAAGTTTCGCCATCGAAATGTTCTTTTAAAATTGTTCCCTCTCCGGCATTTTCTTTAACAATCGTAATCTTCCGGGAGTTACCGGCATCCGTCTTGCAGTAATATTCACCGGCATAATCCTCATCATTATGCAAATAATAGCGTGAACCGGTTGCACCCGATATGGGCTGTCCGTTTTTGTACCATTGATAGTGGGCAGCTCCATCCACATTGGAATTTATCCGGAACATGTAAAAAGTAAAATGGCCGTTTATTTCGATTTTTTCATCCACTGTTCCATATTCAAGACTAATCTTATAGGTATCCCATATGCCATTATTAATTATGTCCCCATATGGATAAAGCGTATAACTTTCTTTAACTATCACAGCACCATGGTTTATAATATTTCCATAAATCTTTAAATTGTTGCTACTGGTTGAAATATTATAAAGTGTATCCCCTTTATTGATAGTCAGATTATTACATGCATGTCCGTAACCATCCAGAATGACATTTCCATTAATAACCACATCATTTGTATCAACAGGCACTACACCACAAGTCCAGGTAGACGTATCTTTCCAATAACCACCTGCCATAGTTGAATAAATGGTATTGCTTTTTATAAGCTGAAAATTATGTTGTGTGGAATCATTGGCTGATAAATCCATCAAAATTGTAGTGGTATCATAACAGCCCGTCACTACCGAAACAGTATTAATACCGGCCGGTAAATTGTTCAAAAGGTAATGTCCGTTATCATCGGAAACCGTACTCTGAATTCCGGGAACAGAAACGGCCGCATTTTTAACAGGTTTTCCCGTTACCGAATCGGTTATAAAACCATAAATTTGTGCTTTATACTGATAATCTTTCTGGTTAACCAGCAATTTCACAAAATCAATGGCATAACCATCACCGGCACCGGTTGTATTATCATCAAACAAAATACTGATAGAGTCCTGCTTTACCAGATATAAATATTCCGGGGGAATGGTAACATTTATCAATTTTCCGATGGGCCCCGTTTGCACGAGGGCATTGACTACCTGGGCAATCGCAGGGATTTTTACACCATTGATGCTGACAAAATAATGAGCACCCCAGACAGAAGCCTGGAAATCATCTACAAAGATTTGCAAGGCTGCCGTTTGAACGTTGATGCTGTTCAAATTATATTTCAAAACGATGGGCCGGGGTAAGTTTTCCGGACGTGAAGTATTATAAGTATATCCATCAGTGGCCATTGAGCTACCATATTGATAACTGCTTACCACCATAATCCGGTCGGTTCCCTGTGCATCTGTCGTATCCGGAGTCCAGGGATAACTGTGGGCAGGTGTTGATTCACCTGAAAACGGATTAAACTTATCGGGCCAACCGAAACCCAAATTATCAATATCACCTGTGCGGACCATTAATTCTGCCTCCGGAGTATTGACAAGTGTAACATGCTGGGCCGTCCAATCACCGTTTTGATCATCTTGGACCTTCGTGATATTATTGACATACCAGGCTATTTTGTTATCATAATAAGATGAAGAAACAACATCCACTTTATTATCTCCGTTAAAATCTGCACCATAAACCCCGGATGCTCCATTGGCATTAATTGATATTAATTGTTGTGGGCCAAAAGTTCCTTTTCCATCTCTATTTTCATACCATGCAATTTTATTATCATAATAGGATGATGATAAAACATCCATATCTCCATCACCGTCCAGATCAAAAGCCCGCACACAATCCGGCCCGTCAGCACTGGTTGCAATAATTTGCTGAGAGCCAAAATTCCCCTTCCCATCAGTATTTTCATACCATGCGACCTTATCATCCTTCAAAGATGCAGAAAGCACATCCATATCGCCATCACCATCAATGTCGGCTGAACAAATTGATGTCGCTTCTTTTGCATTAGTTGAAATGATTTGTTCCGCTTCAAATTGTGCAAATACACTACTAACAGAGATTGTTATGGCAAATAATAGCAGTAAAATTGTTTTCATATTCTATATTTTAGGTTTATAATTGCCATCTTTGTCTCATCGCTCAATTCTCTTTCCGAAGATTCCCTTTTCCAGGTTATAAAGTGGTGCAATTTGCTTATCAGCAGCTACAGTCTGTGCTACCTGGTTCATATAATCTTTCCCTTTTTTACCGGCGCCGCTTTCCTTGCCTTTGTTGAAATCATATTC
>JALUYM010000438.1 GCA_027018745.1 Bacteroidales bacterium
CCCATAACCAATGGCCCGGGGCCTGATTTTGCTGTTTTCGAGAACGGTTTTAAAGAACAGTCGGGAGGAGGGTATTACCTTGAACTGGCTTTTGTAGAGGTGAGTACCGATGGAAAACATTTTGTCCGGTTTCCATCGATATCACTCACACAGGATACGGTGCAGATTGGCGGATTTGGTGTATTGGACCCTGCAAAGATCCATAACCTCGCAGGAAAATATGTACTGAATTACGGAACTCCTTTTGATTTGAGCGATGTTGCCGACAGCAGCGGAATTGACATCGACAGCATTAATTATGTCCGGATAGTGGATGTGGTGGGAGATATTAACCCAGCTTATGCGCGGCACGACAGCCGCGGGAATATCATCAACGATCCGTGGCCAACTGATTACTGGACAGGTGGTTTCGATTTGAATGCCGTAGGTGTGATCCATGAAAAAAATGTAACGGGCATTGTTCCTTTGCAGGATAGGCAAAATGATTTTATTGTTTTCCCCAATCCAGCAGACAGGCAGGTGGTTATTGAAAATAAACAGGATGAAGGGAAAGGTTTTTATTTTGTTGCGTTTTCCCTTGCCGGGAAAATAATGACGCCGGTTACATTGGCAGGGGGAAGGACGGTAATAAACGCATCCGGCTGGCCTGATGGGGTTTACGTATTAAAAATTCGGCGGGGAAACAGGATTGTTATGAAAAAATTTATCATCTGTCACAAATAGTTCGGGAATGAAGATACCGGCTCTTTTCGTTGGGATGCTTTTTTCGGTGGGACTGCATGCACAAATGCTTCCCGATACAGTAACTATTCCCCAGGTGGAAGTACATTCCAAAATGAATGTGGCCGGTGCCGGAATCGAACAAAATACTGTGGATTCGCTGGTGATGTTGCGTGAGGCGGAAACTTCTTTGTCGGATTTGTTGGCGGCACACACATCCATATTTATCAAAAGTGAAGGCAGGGGTGCCCTTGCCACCGCTTCTTTCCGCGGCACGGATGCTTCTCACACCCGTGTTTATTGGAACGGAATGAACATACAGTCGCCCATGCTGGGACAGGTGGATTTTTCGCAAATCCCCGTGTTTTTAATGGATAAAATTGAGTTGCATCCGGGAGCCAGCTCGGTGGTGGATGGAAGTGGCGGACTGGGCGGCAGCATAGATTTGGTGAGCCGTCCCTCCTGGACTCAAAAATTGCAGGTCAAAGGCATGGCAGCTTTTGGAAGTTACCTGACTTTTAATAATTACCTCGGCGTGAAAACCGGAACCCGGCATTTTCAGACTTCTACCCGGCTCTATTACAACCATTCGAAAAACGATTTTCCTTTTTACAATAAGAATGTAGCCAACATTGACCCCAAAACAGGCAAATACATTTATCCTCTGCAGCGGAATGATCATGCCGCCTATTTGCTGGATGGCCTTTTGCAGGAATTTGCATTTCGTTTCCGTAAGAAATACCTGCTTCGGGTGAACTACTGGTTTCAAAACTCGAAACGTGCTTTGCCCCGGCTGAATACGTACGAAGGAGATGACCATGCCAACCTCAGTCAGCAAAACCAACAAACCCACCGGGCAACGGTACAATTAACCCGGTTTGGGGAAAAGGGGCGGGTGGATGTAAACCTGGGCTTGCAGGCCGGGAACATGATTTACCAGGTGCAGAACAAGATTGGTGGTCGCGGTTATTACGATGCGGTATATTCTGATTCAAAAACACTGGGAAGTTACAACAAACTGGAATACAGTTTTCAATGGAATAAGCGGATCCTTTTAAAAGCCTCTTACCGGTTCAATTATGTGCATGTGAACACTTATGACAGCGTTAACCGGACGGGTTATGATCAGTTTAGGCGGAGACATGCGCTGGTGGCTTCGTGGCAGCAGTACCTCGGCAGTCGTTTTTCGACCATGGTCTTGTTGCGGAAAGAGTGGATCAACAATACTTCGTTGCCACTTATTCCCTATTTTGGCTTTCATTGGGATTTGGCTGTTAAAACAAAGTTGGCATTGCATGGCAACATTACGCGGAATTATCATTTTCCTTCGCTGAACGATTTATACTGGCAGCCCGGCGGCAATCCTGCGCTGAAACCAGAAGAGGGACTTGCCTCGGAACTGGGCATCGCATGGCAGCCAAAAATGAAAAAAGTGATGTTAAAAACGGATATAGTTGTCTTTTACAACAACATCACCAACTGGATCATATGGACACCCAGCCCTTTGGGTTACTGGTCACCCGAAAATATACAGCATGTTGTGGCAAGGGGATTTCAGCTGAAGGCAAGCCTGAATTTTTCCATCTGCCGGTTTCATTTTTTTCTGAAAGCCGGTTATGCTTTTACCAAAAGTACCAACGAGGGCGATGCCGGCAAATGGGGCAATGCTTCTGTGGGGAAACAGATTCCGTATATGCCGGTGCATTCAGGAAATTTCATGGGCGAGTTACGATGGAAAGGATTTTTCCTGACCTGGGTTAATACCGATTATTCGGAAAGGTTTACCACGTCGTCCAATGATTTAACGTTGCGTGACAGGCTGTACCCTTATTTTATGAACGACCTGTATGCCGGAAAAAATTTCGTTTTGAAAAAGGGAACAATGGGGCTGCAACTGAAAATTTATAATTTGTTTAACGAAGATTACCGGTCGGTGCTGGGACGTCCCATGCCCGGAAGAAATTATCTGTTGATGGTGACGTTAAAATTTTAGGAAATGAATGAAAACAATTTTAAGTGTTTTTTGTCATCCAGCCCATTCGGATTTGCAATCCGGAGGAGCGAAGGGGATATTTTTAGTTCATTCGGATTGCAAATTCGGAGGAGCGATCTATCTAATAAAATGAATAAAATATGAAAAAGAACCTTACCTGTCTGTTTTTGTTGCTGCTTACGCTGCTGTTGGCGGGGTGTATGAAAGACAACAGCCTGTACGATTTTCACAGGTTGTCCGTTGACAAAAACGGCAGTGCTGTTTTTATTGTGAACGAGGGCAACTTTATGTACGGAAATGCTTCGTTAAGTTACTATGACCCGGAAAATGGCGAGGTGTTAAATGATGTCTTTTTTAAAACTAATGCTTTGCCCCTTGGCGACGTGGCTACTTCCATGGCCATCCGGGATTCGTTGGGCTACATTGTGGTAAATAATTCGGGGAAAATTTATATCATTAACACGAACACATTCAAATATGTGGGGAAAATCACCGGACTTACCTCCCCGCGGAACATTTATTTTATTAATCGCCACAAAGCTTATGTTACCGATTTATATGCCAAAGCCATTATTATTGTAGATCCGGACACACAACAAGTTACCGGAAGTATTTCCATTAATAACCACAACCCCGAGTTTTACCAGCATTCGTCAGAGCAAATGGTATTTTTCGGGAAATATGCTTTTGTGAACAGCTGGTCGTACGATGATCAGGTTTTGGTCATCAATACGCTGACGGACCGGCTGGCAGATTCCATTACGGTGACCAAACAACCCAACAGCATGGTGATGGATAAAAACAACAAGCTTTGGGTGCTTTCGGACGGTGGATTCAAAGGGAGTGCTTACGGACAGGATACGGCGGCGCTAACCCGTATTGACCCGGTGACAAGGAAAGTGGAAAAGGTATTCCGTTTTCCTGATTTGGCGGCTTCGCCTTCCAACCTGTGTATCAATGCAGCCGGAGACAGCCTGTTTTTTCTTTATAACAGTTGGGCCGGTGGCAGTGTTCCACATGCGGGGGTTTATGCCATGAATGTCAACGCAACATTCCTTCCCGACCGTCCGTTGATTCCGCAACGTAACCATTTGTTTTATGCGTTGGGCATTGACCCGGCCAGCGGGCACATTTATGTTTCGGATGCCCGTGATTTTTTGAGTCGGGGAGAGGTGTATGTGTTTTCGGCAAAGGCCGCCGCGCTGGACAGCCTGCAGGCAGGGATCATTCCGGGGAGTTTTTGTTTTAAGTAGAATGGGCTGGGGTAAGAGATTGTCAGACGATGGTGATTTGGTGGTCATCATTCAATAGTCATTCAATAGTCATTCAGTAGTCATTCGGTGGTCATTCAATAGTCAGACAATAGTAGACAGTATCCACAAAACTGTGTAAACTTAGATTTTCATAACCTGGTTCTCTCCCGGTAGTATTCTATTGTCACTTCTTATAATCGTTCATTCGTACCTTTGTTCTATCGTCTCTTTAATGCGGCAGGGACGGGAGCGGCAGCGCCCGGTGGCGGAAGCGGATGTGGAGCAGGCGGTTCGGCGCGACCAACGGAAGCGCCCGGAAAGCCGTAGTGCAACACCGCTTGGGACGCCGGGACTAAAGCGGACGGCTCGTGCAGGCCTTGCGGGTTAGTCCGCCCAAAAAGGAAATATCGAGATTAAATCGTTGAAAAAAGGTTGTGTAAACAAAATTTTTCTACTTTTGCAGTCCGAAATTTTTAATTATTAATGAACTAATTAACAAAAAGATGGTAAATCAGTATGAAACCGTTTTCATTTTAACTCCCGTTTTATCTGAAGATCAGGTAAAGGAAGCGGTAAACACGTACGAAAAGCTCATCAAAGACAACGGTGGTGAGATCGTAAATCGTGAGAACTGGGGTATGCGTAAACTGGCATATCCTATTCAGAAAAAGTCGACAGGATTTTATAATCTGTTTGAGTACAGGGTAGATGGCTCGTTTATTGAAAAGTATGAGGTGATGATGAAACGCGATGAGCGTGTTATGCGTTTCCTGACCGTGAAGCTGGACAAACATGCCATTGCATACAACGAAAAAAGGCGGAAGAAGGCTTCGGAATCCAAAAAGGAAGAAACCGCTGAGAAAGCTTAATTTTTTTCTTTGTTAACTTAAAAATATAAAATCATGGCACAAAATTCAGATATCAGATATTTAACACCGATTGCAGTAGATACGACCAAAAAGAAATACTGCCGGTTCAAGAAAAACCGCATCAAATACATCGATTACAAAGATGCGGACTTTTTGCTCCGTTTTGTTAACGAACAAGGCAAAATCCTGCCCCGGCGCATTACGGGTACTTCGACCAAATACCAGCGGAAAGTGGCCAAAGCCATTAAACGGGCCCGCCATCTTGCTTTGATGCCTTATGTTGCTGACTTATTAAAATAAAAGGGAGGAAGATACCATGGAGATTATTTTAAAACAAGATATTAGCGGACTGGGTAATAAAAACGACCTGGTGACTGTAAAAGATGGGTATGCCCGCAATTTTTTAATTCCCAAAGGAATGGCTGTTGTGGCCACCGAATCGGCCAAAAAAGTACTGGCCGAGGTGAAAAAACAACAGGCTTATAAAGAAGAGAAAATCAGGAAAGAAGCCGAAGAACTGGCCAAAGTACTGGAAGGTGCTCAACTGACCATTGGCGTGAAAGCCAGCTCGAAAGGCAAGATTTTCGGTTCGGTGAACAACATTATGATTGCCGATGCCATTAAAGCCCAGAAGAATGTGGAAGTGGACCGCAAGAAAATTGAA
>JALUYM010000439.1 GCA_027018745.1 Bacteroidales bacterium
ACAAAAAACTTATTCCGTGAAACTTTCAGAAAACGGCATTTACATTTACCGGATACAATATAATAATAAACAGTTTGTTTGCGGGAAATTTTATTTTTAGAACGGGAAAAAGATTTATCCGGCCAATATAAATCCCCCGTTTGTGTTACGTTTGAAAAATATGTTTGATTTTCGTTTAAAAGTTTTTTATACAGCTGCAAAACAGTTGAGTTTTTCCCGGGCAGCGGAGGAATTGTTTATTTCCCAACCTGCTGTAAGCAAGCATATTCATGTGCTTGAAGATCATTTTAAAGTAAAATTGTTTGTCAGGCATGGCAGTAAAATATCGCTTACGGCTGATGGAAAAGTGTTGTTTGGGTTTGCTGAAGAAATTTTTGGCCTTTACCGTAAACTGCAGTTTGAGATGGGGCAGCGTATTGGTAAAAATAACGGAGAACTGCGCCTGGGCGCCAGTACTACCATCGCCCAATATCTTTTGCCTGGTATTCTTGCCGATTTTCACAGGGAATTCCCTGACATTCGGGTAATTCTTGTCAATGGCAATACACAACAAATAGAATCGGCTTTATTGCAAAAGGAAATAGATTTGGGGGTTATAGAAGGCTATACTAAAAAAGCAGAACTAAAATATACTTCTTTTATGAAGGATGAGATTGTGCTGGTAACCGGGAAAAATCAATCACAGGCAAAAACCGGAGAAATTGATCTTAAAATGTTAAAAAAAATACCTCTCGCCATCCGCGAATTTGGTTCAGGAACATTACAGGTCATCCAACGTTATTTAAAATCACAGCATCTCTCTTTGGCCGATTTAAATATAGAAATGCAGTTAGGAAGTACAGAAGGTATAAAAACCTATCTGAAAAAGACCCACTGTTTTGCATTTCTTTCCATGAATAGTGTAACGGAAGAATTACGTCGTGGTGAACTATCGGTCATTCAATTGCCCGGTCCGGCTATTATCCGGTTTTTTAACTTTATTACATCCCATGGTTCAGAAGAGCCCCTTGCCAAAACTTTTATGCAGTTTGTTATGAAAAATTTTCCATTAAAAAGAGAGTAAATATATTTCCTTTCTTATGGCATTATAATTCTTTTATTTTCCTCATCTTTGCAGCCATTATTAAAAAAATATGCTTTTTGTTAAATATCTTTATGCTCTGCTGAGTGGATTATTATCTGGTGGGGCTTTGGGCATGACCGGCGGGGGAGGGTCCATTCTGGCAGTCCCCATGCTGGTTTATGTGGTGGGCGAAAATATACATTTGGCCATTGGTACCTCCCTGATAGCCGTTGGCATTACCTCTTTAATTTCTTCGGCAAGTTATATGAAGCAATCGCTGGTAAAGTTCAAAATTGCTTTTTTGATGGCATCCCCGGGGATCGTCAGTACTTACCTGGGTGCTTTGATTAACAGGCAAATTAAAGGACCTGTCCTGTTGTTGGCGTTTGCTTTACTTATGATTTATATCGGGTATTTGATGGTAAAACAAAAACGGGAAGAAAAAGTTATAGGTCATTCCGGCAGAAGTATACGCTACGGGAAAATTCTTTTGTTGGGTTTTATCACGGGTTTCGCCAGCGGTTTTTTTGGTATTGGTGGAGGATTTTTGCTGGTACCGGCCTTGTATCTTGGTGCAAACCTGAATATGAAACAAGCTATTGCCACTTCGCTTTTTATTATCTTTTTATTTGGGCTTTTCGGATTTTTAAGTTACGAAATTCAGGGCCGGCATATCGATCTTGCCATTAGTGCGGTATTTGTTGCCGGAGGTGCCGTTGGCGGGTTTGTGGGCGCTTTTATTGCCAAACGTACTGATCAGAACCTGCTCCGGAAGATTTTCTCCGTCTTTATCATTCTGATCGGATTGGCCGTTTTTGTGGAAAATTTGTTGAAAGTGTTGTAAGGGTTGCCAGACAATTTGTTGAGGCGGTCCATGTAAAATACTGATAATAAATTTTTTATAGTTCTTGTTCGCAATTTATCCAACAGATTGGATAATATTTTTCTCACTGTACTGAATAAAATGTCACGAGTTTCCCTGTTTGTGGTTTACCGGATATGGTATTCTTTGATCTTTCGGTATAGGGTTCTTTCCGAGATGCCCAGTTCACGTGCAGCATCTTTTCGTTTGCCATTGTGTTTTTCCAGTGCTTTTCGGATCATTTCTTTTTCTTTATCCTGCAACGACAGCGACTCTTCAATAATTTCAGGAGAATGAAATTTTTCTTCTTCAGCATCGGTTTTGGGGTGGTGTACAATTTTAATGTCTTCTTTCGGATGGATCAGGTTGAAACTGTCTTCTTCGGCAACGTGCTTAACCAATAAGGCTTTGGTTTTTTCCATGGCCGCATCATCCGGACTTTTATCTAAAATATCTATGACGATCTTTTTCAGCTCGGTGATGTCTTTTTTCATGTCGAAAAGCACTTTGTAAAGAATATCCCGTTCAGAGATATGTTCTTCACTGTCGTGCTGATAAAGCACAGGCAGGTTGGGGCGTGTTGTGTCTGGCAGGTACAGGCGCAGGGTATTGGCATTGATAAGTTTGTCTTTTTCGATGATAGAGATTTGCTCGGTAATGTTTTTTAGCTGCCGGACGTTACCGGGCCAGTAATAATTTTTCAGTATGTCAATGGCTTCATCGGTCAGGCGCAACGGCGGCATGTGGTACTTTTCAGCAAAATCGGCGGTGAACTTCCTGAACAACAAATGAATATCTTCCTTTCGCTCACGCAATGGCGGAATATAAATGGGTACTGTATTGAGTCGGTAATACAGATCCTGGCGGAATTTCCCTTTTTCAATGGCTTCCGGGATTTGCACATTGGTGGCAGCCACTACCCGTACATTGGTCTTGATGACTTTGGAAGAGCCGACTTTCATAAATTCCCCTACTTCCAGTACACGCAATAACCGGACCTGTGTTGAAAGCGGCAACTCTGCCACTTCATCAAGGAAGATGGTGCCTTCGTTGGCCACTTCAAAATAGCCCTTTCGGGCTTCGTGTGCACCGGTAAACGAACCTTTTTCATGGCCGAAAAGCTCAGAATCGATAGTTCCTTCAGGAATAGCGCCACAGTTGACAGCAATGTAATTTCCATGTTTCCGGGGGCTAAGGTAATGGATGATCTGGGGAAACACCTCTTTTCCCGTTCCGCTTTCTCCGGTAATCAAAACAGTAAGGTCGGTAGAAGCTACCTGCATGGCAATGTCAATGGCCCGGTTCAATAGCGCTGAATTTCCAATGATGCCGAATCGCTGTTTTACGCTTTGAATATCCATAACCTTGTATTTAGTTTTTAATCATTAAATTATCTAAGAAAGGCACCCAGCTCTTTTTCAAAAACCTGCTGCAGCCTGCGCATGGTTTTATCGATTACCTTGTCGGTGAGGGTTTTGTTCTCATCCTGCAAAACGAAGGACAGGGCATACGATTTCTTTCCTTCAGGCACTTTGTCGCCTTCGTACACGTCAAAGATGCCCACCGATTTCAACAATTTCCTTTCGGTTTTGAAAGCCAGTTTTTTCAGCTCCTCAAACCGGGTATTTTTGTCCACCACCAAAGCCAGGTCGCGCCGTACTGCAGGGAATTTAGGTACGGGAACATATTGTATATCATCGCGGGGTACCAGCCTGACCATTTCGTCCCAGTTAATGTCTGCCACAAAAACCTCATTTTTTATGTCGGTCAATTTCAGCAGATCCTTTTTAACCGGGCCCATCTGTGCCAAAGGCTTTTCAGCGGCTGCCAATTGCAGGACATATTGATAATTTTTATTATCAGGTTCTGTAATTTTCAATATATTTTCTTCTATTCCCAGTTTTTTTAACAGGCCGGAAACCAAACCTTTCATATAATAAAAATCGACCTGGCTGTCTGATGCATTCCAATTTTCGCTTTGCAGGCGACCGGTAGCGAAAAGGGTCAAATGTTTTTCTTCATAATAGTTTTTGACGCCGCGTTTTTTGTCGTAACCTTCTTTTTTGAAATAAGCTTTTCCCAGTTCAAAGAGCTTTAAATCATTAATTTTTCTTTTCTGGTTATAGGAAATAACTTCCAGTCCGCCGAACAGCAGCGTTTGCCGCAAAATGTTCAGGTCTTTGCTCAGCGGGTTCAGCAGCGAAACGTTGTTTTTCTCGTCGAAAGCCTTGCTGCCGTCAATGTATTCCGATTTGGTGAGTGAATTGTTGATGATTTCAGAAAAGCCTTGTCCCACAAGATAATCCGAAACTTCGTTTTGCAATTTTTCCACATCTGGTTTTGGGCGGAGGCTGACCGAAGAATGAATCTTATCTTCAAAATTTATGTTGTTGTAACCGTAAATTCGAAGGATTTCTTCGATGACATCTACTTCGCGCAATACATCTACTTTAAAAGTCGGGATAAGCAGTTTAAGGCCTTCGGCAGTCTCTTCCAGTATTTCCATTTCCAGGTCCTGTACAATTTCCTTGATAATTTTACGGTCAATTTTATTGCCTATCAAACGGTCAACGTGGGTATACGAAACATTGATGGTCCATTTTTCGATGGGGTTGGGGTAAACATCTTTTATTTCGGATGAGATAGTTCCGCCGGCCAGTTCTTTTACCAGTAGTGCTGCACGTTTCAGTGCATAAATGGTAATGTTGGGATCGGCCCCGCGTTCAAAACGGAAACTGGCATCGGTTTGCAAAACATGCCGTTTTGAAGTTTTGCGTACATGGCGCGGGTCAAAATAAGCACTCTCCAAAAAAACGGCCGTGGTCTTTTCCGTAACACCTGAGTCAGCACCCCCGAATACGCCGGCAATACACATGGCTTCTTCTTCATTGCAAATCATCAGGTCGTCAACATGCAGTTTTCTCTCTAAGTTGTCCAGCGTAACAAAGGGGGTTTGGTCAGGCATTTTGCGGACTACCACTTTGTTCCCTTTTATTTTTGCCGCATCAAATGCATGCAACGGATGCCCGGTTTCGTGCAAAACAAAGTTGGTAATATCCACTACGTTGTTAATAGGCCTGACCCCAATGCTTTTCAGCCTGATTTTTAGCCAGTCAGGTGATTCTTTTACCTGAATGTCTTTTACGGTAATGCCGGAATATCTTGGACAGGCAACCGGATCTTCCACCAGCACGTCAATATCCAGATCATGGTTATCCACTTTAAAATCATTTACTTTCGGGATGTTTAAGTGGTATTTGCGGGTATGGAAATAGCGGTTCAGTCCGGCCACGAGGTCACGGGCAGAACCAATGTGCGAAGCGGCATCCCCGCGGTTGGGCGTTAGTCCGATTTCGTAAACGTAATCCTTTTTAATATCGAAATATTTTGCAGCCGGGGTTCCTGGTTTTGCCTCCTGCGGAAGAACCATAATCCCATCATGCGAGGTGCCCAGGCCCAGTTCGTCTTCGGCACAGATCATGCCTTCGG
>JALUYM010000440.1 GCA_027018745.1 Bacteroidales bacterium
TCCATTTTTAAGCTGGCCATCTGCCTGCAATTTAACCCTTCCGCGCAAACGGTTCATCACCAACGTTTGTTGCGTTTCGGCCAGTCCCATTTCCACCGGCAGCCCGGCGTAGCGGATGGAGCTAACGGGGCTGGCACCCGTACCTCCTTCGCCACCCGAAATAATGATCAGGTCGGCACGGGCTTTGGCCACACCGGCGGCAATGGTGCCTACGCCGTTTTCCGAGACCAGCTTAACGGAAATCTTAGCCGCAGGGTTGGTAACCCTCAAATCGTAGATCAGCTGTGCCAAATCTTCAATGGAATAGATGTCGTGGTGTGGCGGCGGGGATATCAGTGTAATGCCCGGTGTGGAATGTCGTGTGCCGGCAATAATCTTATTAACTTTAAAGCCGGGCAACTGACCACCTTCGCCCGGCTTGGCACCCTGTGCCACTTTTATCTGTATCTCATCGGCATGGACCAGATAATTGGCAGTAACCCCGAAACGTCCGGAAGCCACCTGTTTTACGGCACTTTGCCCGGGCGTGTCAAAACGGGTTGTCTGTTCACCTCCTTCGCCGGTATTGCTGCGCCCGCCAATGGTATTCATGGCGAGGGCCAGGGCTTCGTGTGCCTCTTTACTAATAGAACCATACGACATGGCCCCGGTCACAAAACGCCTCATGATGTTCTCTGCCGGTTCTACCTGTTCGACAGGAAGGGGATTTCCCCTCTTTTTTATGCGAAGGCATCCCCGGATAAAGGCCGGCCGTTCGTTGTATTCGTCCACTTTACGGCTGTATTCTTTGTATTTGTCGTAATTGTTGGTGCGGGTTGCCCACTGCAACAATGCAATGGTATCAGGATTCCAGGCATGACCTTCGCCGTCTTTGCGCCAGGCATATTTTCCCGTGTTTTGAAAAAACGCAGAAGGCCGTGGTGGCCGGTCCTCATAAGCCTTTTTATGAAAAAAACTGTATTGTTTATAAACCTCTTCCATCCCTATACCGTCGAGGGGCGAGGCTGTTCCGGTAAAATATTTGTTAATCAACTCTTTACCAATGCCGAAGGCTTCGAATATTTGCGCCCCGTGATAACTGCGAATGGTAGAGATTCCCATTTTGGAAAATATTTTCAGTAGCCCTTTGTTAATGGCTTTGATATAATTTTTGCGGGCTTCGCCATATTCCAAAGCGATTTTTCCGGTATTCACCAAATGATCGATGGCAGCAAAAGCAAGATACGGGTTGACCACACTGGCACCATAACCCAGCAGCAAAGCAAAATGATTTACTTCGCAGGCCTCACCCGTTTCAACAATGAGTCCCACCTGCATCCTCTTTTTCTTTTTGATGAGATGGTGATGCACGGCAGCCACAATGAGCAACGAGGGGAAAGGCGCCATTTCTTCGTTTACCTTTCTGTCAGATAAAATGATAAAATTCTTTTTATCATCAACTGCTTTTTCAGCTTTTTCCAAAATTTGCCCAAAGGCCCGGAAAAAACCTTCTTTCCCTTTGTTTACAGGGAAAAGCATGGGGATCGTTGCATGGGTGAAAAGCTGGTCTTTGAGGTCTTTTATTTTCCCCAGGTCGGTATTGGTAATGATAGGGCCGGTAAATTTAATGAGTTTACAATGGTCAGGATTTTCGGAAAGAAGGTTGGAATTGACCGATCCGATGTAGTTGGTCAGCGACATGACCAGACCTTCGCGAATAGGGTCAATGGGCGGATTGGTAACCTGGGCAAAAATCTGTTTAAAATAATTGAAAAACCGTTGCGGCTGCTGAGAGAAAACGGCTGCCGGTGTGTCGTTTCCCATGGAGCTGACAGGTTCGGCGCCTGTTTCGGCCATGGATTTGATGATCCATTCCATCTCTTCTTTGTTGAACGAAAAAAGCCGGGCCAGAACAGGAAACCCCTCTATGTGCGAAGGAACCCTTTTCCTGACCTGTATATCACTCATCATCAGACGGTTTTCCCTTAACCAGACATCGTAAGGGTTTCGGTGGCTCAACCGGTTTTTTATTTCTTCGTCAGGAACAATAATGCCGAAACGGGTATCTGCCAGCAGTATTTTCCCCGGACGCAGCCTGCCTTTTTTCACAATTTCTTTCGGGGCAAAGGATTGTACCCCCGTTTCGGAGGCCATGACCATCAGGCCGTTTTTGGTAATGATGTAACGTGAGGGGCGCAAACCGTTGCGGTCGAGGGTACCGCCGATATAGCGCCCATCGGAAAACACCATGGCAGCCGGGCCGTCCCAGGGTTCCATAATGGTAGAATGGTACTCGTAAAAAGCTTTCAGGCTTTCGGGAATGGGGTTTTTCCTGTTGAACGATTCGGGAATCATCATGCACAAAGCATGTTCCAGCGCCCGGCCGGTCATGTGCAAAAATTCCAGCACATTGTCAAAAGAGGCAGAATCGGACTTCTCCTCTTCAAGAATGGGCAGGATTTTCTCCAGTTCATCACCGAAAATTTCAGATTTCAGCAACCCTTCGCGGGCCTGTGTCCACAACCGGTTTCCTTTGATGGTATTGATCTCACCATTGTGGGCAATGAGCCGGAAAGGTTGTGCCAGTGCCCATGTGGGAAATGTGTTGGTGCTGAACCGCGAATGGATCAACGCCAGGGCAGATTTAAACTGCGGGTGTTGCAGGTCGGGGAAATAGGCAGGAAGCTGTCCCGGAGTGAACATACCTTTGTAAACCATGGTTTTAGAGGAAAGGCTGACCATGTAAAACTGCTCTTTCCCGGCCTTTTCCAGCTGCCTGATTTTCTTTTCCGTCATTTTTCGGATGATGTAAAGCCGGCGTTCCAGCACATCTTGTTCCAGGTTATTCCCCTGGATAAAAACCTGTTTTACATGCGGCTCGGTACTTTGGGCCACCGGGCCCAAAACAGTTGATTTTACCGGAACATCACGCAGGGCAACAAGTTGCAGGCCCTCTTCGGAAATGGTCTCTTTTAAAACTTCTACCTGCCGTTCCGATTCTTTTTTACTTCCCGGTAAAAACAGCAGTCCGGTGCCGTAAGTGCCCGCTTCCGCCACGGCGATATGCAGGACATCCCGGATAAATTCATGTGGAACCTGCACCAGAATTCCAGCCCCGTCACCGCTGACATTGTCGGCACCTTTGGCCCCGCGATGATCCATGTTACGGAGCACTTCCAGCCCCCTTTCCACTATCTCATGGGATGCTTTTCCTTTGATGTGGGCAACAAACCCGATACCGCAATTTTCATGTTCGTTCCCGGCATTGTACAGCCCGGCCTGTTGTGGAAATCCTCTCTCCATATTTTTCCTGTTTGAAGTAATGCCAACATGTTTTCGCAAAACCTTCGGTCTCTCTCCCTTTTCAGGATGGTAAGGCCAGATTGGTTTTATGGTTTGGGGAGATAAGCTGAAAAACAATCCAAAGATAAGACATCGTTCTTGTATCATCAAAAAAACAACAAAAGGAGGGAAACGGCACATGGCCTGTTACCAAGTCCTTCTGTATTTATAAAACACTTATTTATAACTTGTTATACATATCATGAATCGTAACGGTTTTCGTGTTTCCGTTTCCATGCAAAAAAACCGGCATTTTACGGGGAAAGCTGTTGCAAACGATTTATATGAGAAAGACGTTGTGTTGGGAAAATAAAAACAGTAAAAACAGGGAAGAAATAAAGCGTTGAAAAGGAGGAAACAATACTTTTGTGTTTTCAAACAAAACAGGTTATGACAAATAACAACAATGAAATCATTCTTTTGAACATTTCGGGAAAAGACAAACCCGGGCTGACAGCATCGCTGATGGAAATATTGTCGCAATACAATGTCAACATCCTCGACATGGGGCAATCGGTAATTCATCAGGACCTGGGGCTGGGCATTTTGTTTGAGGTACCGAAAGAGTCAAAATCGTCGAGTATTCTGAAAGACCTTCTTTTTAAGGCATACGAGATGGATACGCACATCTCGTTTACGCCTGTTCCATTGGACCAATATGAAGAATGGGTGAAAAACCAGGGAAAAGAGCGTTACCTGATTACTGTGCTGGCACCACGGCTTACTGCCTCGCACATTGCCCGGGTGGCGCGGGTCATTGTAAACCAGAAACTGAACATCGATACCATTTCGCGATTGTCGGGGCGTAAGTCGTTGAAGAAAAAAAACAACATTACCAAAGCGGTGGTGGAATTTTCAGTTCGCGGGAAACCGGTGGATCCCGCCGCCATGAAACAGTCACTGTTGGACATTGCTTCAAAAAGCGATTTTGACATTGCTTTTCAGGAAGACAATGTTTTTCGAAGAACCCGGCGTTTGGTATGTTTTGATATGGATTCCACGCTGATTCAAACGGAAGTAATTGATGAACTGGCCGAAAAAGCAGGTGTCGGCAAAGAGGTAAAAAAAATTACCGCCCGGGCCATGCATGGCGAGATCGATTTCAAAGAAAGTTTTCGTGAAAGGATTGCTCTGTTAAAAGGAACGGATGAAGCTGTTTTGAAAGAAATTGCCGAAAAGCTGCCCATTACCGAAGGGGCAGACCGGTTATTGCGCACGTTAAAACAGTATGGATACCGAACGGCTATCCTGTCGGGAGGGTTTACCTATTTCGGTAATTATCTGAAAGCCAGGCTGGGCATTGATTATGTTTTTGCCAATGAGCTGGAGATAAAGGACGGAAAACTTACCGGCCGCCATCTGCATGAAATAGTGGACGGAAAACGCAAAGCAGAGTTGCTCGAATTATTGGCGTTTAAAGAAGACATTCATTTGGAGCAGGTGATTGCCGTTGGCGATGGTGCCAACGACCTGCCCATGCTTGAGAAAGCCGGTATGGGCATTGCTTTTCATGCCAAACCTACCGTGAAAGCTTCCGCCCAGCATGCCATTTCGGTAAACGGACTGGATACTATTCTTTATTTACTCGGTTTTCGCGACCGCGAAATCACAGAATGATTTCCGTAAGAATTTTCCGGTGCCGGCGTCCGCCGGATACCTTTGTTAACCTGAGTTCGCCGTAACGAGTATGTCCAAAAAGAAAAAAACCCGTCATTGCTATGGTCTGCCGGTGGCAAAGCAGAAGCAATATGAGACCTTGTAAAACTATTAATTTTGTCATTTTGAACGAGGTGAAAAATCTATAAACATCAAGTATTCAATATATTGAGATTCTTCATGCTGCTCAGATTCCGGAGAACAGGTTCTTTGTCAAGAGATTACTTCGTCAGCGATCGCACTTTATCTGCCCTGTTTCCTTGCAATGACTGCCAGAGTCAGACTTTTTAGGCATCCCCAATTCGACTAATTGCCTGTGAGTTTATTCATAAGCAGGATTCAAAAGCAATAAAGTAACTCTTTTCTAATACCGGTATTCAGGCA
>JALUYM010000441.1 GCA_027018745.1 Bacteroidales bacterium
AATACCCAGCAGAAAGGTTATTGTGGCCGGGGCATCCACCGGTGGAACCCAAGCCATTGAATATCTTGTCAAAAATTTAAAACAGTCCGTTCCCGGTATGTTGATAACCCAACACATGCCCGGCGAGTTTACCAAAGCCTTTGCAGAAAGATTAAATACATTTAGCCCCCTGCTCGTAAAAGAAGCAGAAGAAGGGGAAATAATAAAAAATGGTTGTGTTTACATTGCAAATGGTTTTTTTCACATGATGGTGGAAAAAACAGGTCTGGATTATATCATAAATTTGAAAAACGGCCCGTTGGTAAACCGGCACAAACCTTCGGTGGATGTACTGTTCAGTTCCGTTTCGCGGCATGTCGGGCCACATGCTGTCGGCCTGCTGCTGACCGGTATGGGAAATGACGGGGCTACCGGGTTACGTAAAATGAAAGATGCCGGGGCTGTGACTATTGCACAAGACGAGGCCAGTTCGGTCGTGTTCGGAATGCCCCGCGCAGCCATTGAGTTGAACGCAGCCCAAAAAGTATTATCTTTAAAGCAAATTTTAAATTATCTGAACAGTTTATAAACAGGTAATAAAGTAATAACTAAGATGGAACCTGAAAAAAAAGACAAAATTCTGGTAGTGGACGACAGGGAGATCAACCTCGAACTTATCAGAACTGTTCTGGGCATGGAGGGAAATTTTTCTTTGGTAACAGTCACTGATGGAAAATCTGCCATCCGAAAAGCAAAAACCAATTATTTCGACCTGATCCTGCTGGATATTATGATGCCCGAAATGGACGGCTACGAAGTATGTCAAATTTTAAAATCATACCCGACAACAAAAGATATACCCATTATTTTCCTCACGGCGCTCAACGATCCCCGTAACATACAAAAAGCTTTCCAGTTCGGAGCCGTCGATTATATCTCCAAACCATTTTCAAAAGAGGAACTGGTTGCCCGCGTCAACTTACACATTTCTTTAAAACGCACCACCGAAGAACTGATAAAAGCCAAACGGGCTGCCGAAGCCGCTGCCGAAGCCAAAGCCATTTTCCTGGCCAACATGTCGCACGAATTGCGTACACCCATGAACGGTATTATTGGCATGGTTGACATTCTGAAACGAACCAAACTGACCAGTGCCCAAAAAGAATATCTTAATATTATCGAATCTTCCGGGGAAAATTTACTTACTATCATAAACGACATACTGGACCTGTCCAAAATAGAATCCGGCCATATGCAACTTGAGAACATACCCTTCTCTTTAAAAGAAGAATTAAACCGGGTTATGAACATCATGCAGATTATTGCCGATAAGAAAAAATTACCCCTTATCCTGAAAATTGCCGAGAACGTTCCCCCTTTTGTCAGTGGTGATCCGGTCCGGCTCAAACAAATTATTATCAACCTGGTTAACAATGCCATTAAGTTTACCGAAAAAGGCAATGTAACATTGTCGGTTGAACAACAAAATATCACTGATGGGAAAGTACAGTTGCTCTTTAAAGTGATGGATACCGGAATCGGCATTTCTCCGGAAGGCCAGAAAAAACTTTTCCAGTCTTTCTCACAAGTAGATAAATCCACCACACGAAAATACGGCGGAACAGGCCTGGGCCTAATGATCAGCAAAAACCTGGCCCACATGATGGGAGGTGAAATCGGGGTGGAAAGCGTCGAAGGCGTAGGTTCTACTTTTTGGTTTTATGTCTTTCTGGAAGTTTCTGATGAAGCCAGTTACAAAAAACAAAATCAGCAGGAAGAAAACGGCACGTCACAAGACAAAACACGGCTGCAGTTAAAACTTAAAATATTATTGGCCGAGGACAACAAAATCAACCAAAAAGTGGCCGTTTTGAACCTGAACAACCTGGGCCATACGGTAGAAATAGCCAACAACGGGAAAGAAGCCGTAAAAAAATATGCAAACGGGGATTACGACATGATCTTTATGGATGTACAAATGCCGGAAATGGATGGCATCGAAGCCTGTAAAAAGATAAGAAATTTGGAAAAACAATCCGGCAGTACAAAAAAAATACCTATCATTGCAATGACGGCAAATACTTCCGAAGACGAAAGGAAAAAGTATATGGAAGCGGGAATGAATAGTTACGTCAGTAAACCTTTTAAACAAAAAGAATTAATTGAAATATTTAAGAAATTTGCTGTATAACAAGGAAATAGCCTTATGAAACAGTTTGACTTTAACAAGAAAAATATTCTGATCGTTGAAGATACGATGACCAGTAGCCGCTTTTTCGATGCCGCACTGAGTCGTACAAATGCTAACCTTTTGTGGGCTGAAGATGCCGATGAAGCCATCAAAATTTTCGATGAGGAAAAAGTAGATCTGATACTTCTTGACTTAAACCTTCTTACAACAAGTGGCTTTGATGTGTTAAAATACATCCGGAAAAAAGATAAAAATATTCCCATTATTGTACAAACCGCTTACATTCTTTCAGGTGAAGAAGAAATGAGTTTTAAGCTGGGTGCCAGCGATTTTATCGCCAAACCCATTAAGCTGAACCAACTGATCGAAACTGTCGGCAAATTCCTAAATCAAAAAGAAGAAAATTTTACTGAATCCGTATAGGACCAAAACAAAAAAGGGACAACCTGAATATCAACGAGTTATCCCTTTAGGTTGTCGGAGTGGCAGGACTCGAACCTGCGACCACTTGCACCCCATGCAAGCATGCTAGCCAACTGCACCACACCCCGCTATGTTATGAAAGAACGTTTTCTCTTCTTTTGGGGCTGCAAAAATAATAATTTTTTGGCTATGTCAAGTTATTTTCGCTTTTTAAAAAATAAACATTTAAACCGAAAAACACAAGTTAACTTTAGTTTTTAGGCCAAAAAACTAAAGTTAACGTAAGAAATTTGGCCTATTGTTTGGAAGTCCGACGGAGAAAGCCCCCGGAAATATCCGTTCACTTCCAGTCTGGCAACACACATTTCTGCGTCCTCTTTTTCAATACCTCATCAAAATGAAAAAGACTATTGTGCATTACCTCTGAATTACCTTTGTGACAAGTAAGGCAAGCGCCTACCAGCAATATTTTTTCCTGCTCTTTTACTGAAAAGGGTCTCACATTTTTCCTGGTGGATACCATGCCCGACCGGTTTTTTAAAAAACCCGTCCAGGCATCTTCCGGTAAACTGTCATAAATACTATTTTCATAAGTCGGATAAAAATGCCAAAAACCCTGTTTTCCTTTTATAACATATTGTAACTTCCCCTTTCCAAAACCTAATGCCACAGGATTATCATGGCACGATTTACAACTTCTTCCTTTGGAAGACGTTGTATGCGGGGCAACAGGTGCAAACAGCCGGTGAAAGATTAATGCGTCTTTCTTTTGATGGGTGAAACTTTGTAAATCAATGGTTAATATCATTCCCGGGATGACCGGGACAACTTCTTTTTTCTTTCCGGTTTGACGTATTCCCAAAGCCGGAGCTTCTGCAAGATAACTCCCTGTATATTCCACCCAACTTCCTTTTTGTTTTTTATTGGTAAGCATGTTATACCCTTCCCCGGTTGGATCGTAAGTATTATGACAACCAAGGCAACTTGGTGCCCAGCTGCTGTGGCAAGCCGAACAACTCACATCCTTGTGTGCAGAGGCCAAACAAACAGAAGCCGGTCCTTTCAAACGAAAAACCTTATCGCCTTTTTTTGTGATCAGCCAGGCTGTGTCATCTTTTACCTCCGTATTCACAAGGGCACGATGCCTTTTGTGTGTCATGAGAAAATGCCTGCCCGATATTTTACCATAACGAAGTGCAGCAATGGTAGCCGCCTCCGGATCCATCCCCATAACAGAGGTAGTGAGTGGCTTTCCCCTAAAATGACAATCCTGACACTGCACATCTTCTTGGTTTTCCTCATGTTTATATAAGTTTCCATCACCCATAAGTGCATATGACTGATGACAGTCAATACATTCCAGTCCAAGCGCATGATGAATATCCTGCGGCTCTTTCTCAAAAACACGGTTTCCTTCAACCAGTCGGTAATCGGCGCTGTCGGGCATTTGTGCAGCCTGCAACGCGGTTTCATTCCAACCTTCATAATTGGTTGATATCCTTCCCGAACGGCTATGACAGCCAAAACAATGGTTATCACTTACATCCAGGTCAATAGACGGGTGAAACCGGAGCCAGGCCGTGTCCTTTTTTTGCTTTTCATGTTTTTGTAATGCAGCGGAGGCCCGTTGACTGTAATTCAAATGACAGGCCAGGCAACCTCCACCGCGACTTGCTTCGGTAACCGGTCCGAGAGTTGTTTTTGGATTCCCCAAATGACAACGAACACAAAGGTTCTTTAGATGTTCATCGGCTGCAGAATGTCCCAGATGATGAATATTAGTAAGCAAATCGGGACTTTTTTGTTCGTTAAAAACCATCCTGTCTACACTGATCATACCACTGAGTGTTGTCATAAGGCTGCTGTTGATACGCCGGGTGATAGCAGGATGACATTGGGCAGTACCGCAACTCTGTTGTACATTATCAAAGTTTCCCGGAATCAGTATCATGTTTTTATGTGCCTGGTTTTTATTGGTGGCAAAGGGGTTTCCGCCATGGCAGGAAAAACATCCGACAGCCCGGGGACTGTGTGACTTCGATAATCCACGCATTTTATCATGGCAAACCACACAACTTTCTTTTTTCCCTCCGATAAGGGGTGCTTCCTCTGCCTGGTGGAGATTGAATTGGGGATGAAAGACAACTCGTTCGGTTTTAAAATTATTCATTACACTGTAACGGTAATTTTTTTGCCACGGAAAAGTCCATTGCCAGTTTTCCCCCCGGAAAAACAAACCGATAATGGTCAGAACGAAGTAAAAAACAGCAAAGACCAGCAATGTCCTTTTGCTAAAAAAGGCTACCGGCGCTTTACCGGAATTAGCAAAATACACCAATACCAGCAAAAAGAATATCCAAAGCAAAGCCCATTCCGGATGGCTGAACCAGTGTAACATTTCCTGAAAACCCACAAAATACCAGGGACCTTTTACCGTAGGGTTCAGGTTGTCGTGCAACGGCGCGGAAAACAACCAGCTCAAGGCCGCCAGCACGAGAAAAGAAACCACAAAATCTCCGGCTTTCGGCCATATTTTCCTGCTATGTTCCGCAATGATGATTACCAGAAAAATAGTAAATGTAGCAATATGATGCACGTAAATCAATTCTAAACTGTTTCCTTTTCCCAACAAAGAAACCCGAAGGATTTTCCCCACAAACGGGATCCCCCCCGTTAAAGTCCCCAGGATTTGCCGTGCCTGCAGGCTGTCTGCATCGCCTTTTAAAAGAAAACCGGTAAGCATTGCCATAAAAACAATGAGGATACC
>JALUYM010000442.1 GCA_027018745.1 Bacteroidales bacterium
AGGGTTGCCGGTGGTTGAACCGGACACATTATTTCCCCGTTTTTCCGAATCGTTAGGGTATTTTTCTTTTTTGGATGGGGGTTCATTGCCCACAGACATTGCCCTGTTAAAAATGCTGGCAAAGCGCTTTAAGGATTGTCGTTATTTTGAGGTCGGGACCTGGCGGGGCGAAAGCGTGGCCAATGTGGCAGATGTTGCTGCCCGGTGCTTCACATTGAATTTTTCCCCAAAAGAGATGCTGGAAAAGGGATTCGACGAGAAATATGTTGATATGCATGGTTTTTTTTCCAAAGGAAGGGAAAATATTACCCATCTCGAAGGAAATTCCCAAACTTTTGATTTTGCCGGGCTTCACCAAAAGTTCGATCTGATTTTTATTGATGGAGATCACCATTACGCATCGGTGAAAAAAGATACTGAAAATGTTTTTGGCCATCTGGTACATGTGAAAAGTGTGGTTGTTTGGCACGATTATGCTTATCATCCGGAAAAGTTCAGGCCTGAAGTGTTTGCCGCTATCTGGGAGGGGGTACCTGTTGAAAAAAGAAAGTCGCTGGTGCATGTAGCCAATACTTTATGTGCCGTTTACCTGCCCGAAACAGTGGAGGTTCATTCGATGGAAGCGCCTGTAAAGCCCCGCGTTAACTTCAAGATTACCATCAAAACGGAAAAAATCTGACAATTTTTGAAGGTTCTTTGGGGAAGATCATATGAAAACGATTAAAATATTATTTTTGCACCCAGGATTATGGGGAGAATTTTAGCGATTGATTACGGCAGGAAAAGGGTAGGTATTGCAGTGACCGACCCGTTGCAGATGATTGCCAACGGATTGGAAACAGTGGCAGCCAAAGATATTTGGGAATACCTTTCGGATTATTTTCGACGTGAAGAGGTGGAAACTATTGTGGTGGGAGAACCACGTGACATGATGAACCGGCCTTCGGATGCCAGTCGTTTTGTGGAGCCTTTTGTTAAAAAGCTTCGAAAGACTTACCCGGAAATGAAAATTGAACGTTTTGATGAACGGTTTACTTCGAAAATGGCTTTTCAAACCATGATTGATGGCGGACTAAGCAAGAAGAAACGTCGCAATAAAGCTTTGATCGATACCATTAGCGCTACCCTGATTCTGCAATCATATCTTGAATCAATTAAATAAAAAATTATGTTACCGATTACTGCATATGGCCATCCCACTCTAAGAAAAAAGGGAGAGGAAATTGATAAAGACTATCCCGGTTTGGAAAAACTTATTGAGGACATGTTTGAGACCATGCATGAATCAAACGGTGTAGGGCTGGCTGCCCCTCAGGTGAACCGTTCCATACGGCTCTTTTTGGTGGATGCTTCGCCTTTTGCCGAAGAGTATCCTGAAGCTGCTGACTTCAAACATGTTTTCATCAATGCCAGGATAATGAGGGAAGAAGGGGAACCCTGGGAGTTTGAAGAAGGTTGCCTGAGTATTCCGGGCATCAACGAATACGTTGTGCGCAAGCCGGTTATCTATATGAGTTATTATGATGAAAATTTTAATTTTCATGAAGAAGAACGTTTTGAAGGTATACCTGCACGCATCATGCAACATGAATATGACCACACCGAAGGTATTTTGTTTGTCGATCGGCTGCCCAACTTTAAAAAAGTATTGTTAAAAAGAAAACTCAGCGACATTAGCGTGGGGAAGCACAAAGCTACCTATAAAATGATTTATCCCAAAAAAAAGGTCAAACATTAACTGTCTGTAAAAAAATGGTTTTTAGGAGTACAGGTTTATTTGACAGAATCTATCTGTTAATTTAAATTTGGATTGACAGGAAATTTGTCCCACAGTCTGTATTCGCTGCCCAGTTTACGGGTCAGTTTTTTCCAAAGCAAGTCTGTTTTGGTTTTAAATATGAGATCAGCCGTAGCGGTGGTAACAGCCCAGGAATTTCTTTTCAGCTCATCATCTATTTGGTGGGCGCCCCAGCCCGAATATCCGAGGAAGAACCGGATGTTTTCAGGAGTCAGTTTTTTAAGTTGGGCCATTTCCAGTATGTCTTCCATGTTTCCGCCCCAGTAAAGGCCTTTGAGTACTTCTACGGAACCGTCGACAACATCGCCAAGAGTGTGAATAAAAAATAAACGATTAGATTCTACGGGTCCTCCGAGAAAAAGTGGTGCTGACAATTCCGGAAAATCTTCCGTTACTTCATTAAGATGTTTATTAATAGGTTTGTTGAGGATTAAACCAAAGGAACCTTCTTTGTTGTACTCGGCCAGCAAAATAACAGAACGGCCAAAATAGTAATCGCCCATAAATGGCTCGGAGAGCAATAACCTGCCTTTTGCAGGTTTGAGGTTATTGGATTTTATTTGTACAAGCCGGTCGATTTTCATTTTTCAGTTTATTACTTTAATTTTACAGCATTATTTAATCAAAAAATATACCAAAACATTTTGGATAAAACAAATCGTCAGAACAAATTCCAGGAACTGCGAAAGGCCTTTCCTTTCTTTGTGTTCCAAAGTTATTCAATTTTCAAGACAAAAACAAATTTGCGGATTAGTTTTCTTTTTGAACTGGGGGATCGTTTTTCTTTCAGGCCGGAATTAGAAATCCCTTTCCGGGATTTCTATTCCATGGATAAAATTCCGGATATGGTGTTGGAAAATCTTGTTTTTCAGATCGGTATGGTGGAACTGATCAGTTACTGGAAAGCAGCCTGTCCACCGAAGGTCTTGGTAAGGGCCGGACATTTGGATAAAGAACAGATTGCCTGGTGGAAAAAGCTTTATTATAACGGGCTGGGCGAGTTTTTTTATCTTAATGGTATTCAAACAGATAAAGATTCGTTCATGGAGATTGTTCCGGAAGGTGGACCGAAAGAAATTTCAACAGTAATTCTTAATGATGAGCAGGTTTTGGTCCCTGTTGGCGGAGGAAAAGATTCAGTGGTGAGCTTGGAATTGTTGAAAAATAATGGCCTGGCTGTAAAACCGTTTTTACTGAACCCCCGCAAAGCAGCTTTGCGTACCATTAAAATTGCCGGTTTTTCAACGACCGGGTCTGTGATCGTCAACCGGCGGTTGGATCCGCAATTGTTGGATTTGAACAAAACTGGTTTTCTCAACGGGCATACGCCTTTTTCTGCGCTGCTGGCTTTTGTGTCGGCTTTCACAGCCCTTTTGTCAGGTGTGGGGAATATTGCCCTTTCCAACGAAAGCAGCGCCAGCCAAAGTACTGTTCCCGGCACCAACATCAACCATCAGTATTCCAAATCATTCGAGTTCGAGCAGGATTTTGTCTGGTACCTGAAAAAGTATATCCATCCTGGTTTGCATTATTTTAGTTTTTTACGTCCGTTGAACGAATTGCAGATTGCTGCCCTATTTTCAAAATTTCCCTTGCATCATTATAGTTTCAGAAGTTGTAATGCAGGCAGTAAAACCGACAGCTGGTGCTGCCATTGTCCCAAATGTTTGTTTACCTATGTGATTTTATCGCCTTTTTTGCCTCAGGATAAATTGGAAAAGATATTCGGAAAAAATCTGTTGAAAGATAAAAACCTGGGAACTTTTATGGACGAACTGGATGGCCGGGCGGAGGTAAAACCGTTTGAATGTGTGGGAACCCCGGAAGAGGTGAATGCCGCTGTACTGCAAACCGTTCGTATCAGTCCGGAAAATCAAAATCTCCCCCTGATACAGAGGTCGTTAAAATCTGAAAATCAACCGGGTAATGAGACTTTTAGAAAATTGTTGGACAGTTTGAACACGCAGCATTTCCTCCCGGAGAAATTTTTCCTGATAATTAAAAAAGCCCTGACGGATGTTACCGTTTAGAAAAATATTTACAAAAGGAAAATCTGTTTTAATCCTTGGTTTTGGAAAAGAGGGACGTTCTTCTTATGCGTTCCTGAGAAAGTATTTCCCCGGCTGCAGGGTGGGTATTGCTGATCGTAACAAAGCTTTGGCCGAAGAAAACCTGCCGGTTCCAATGTATCTCGGAAGAGATTATTTACAAGCTGTTCAGGAATACGATCTGATCATGAAATCTCCCGGAGTCAAACTGTGGGGCCTTCCCGGACATGTTCAAAAAAAGGTCACTTCCCAAACCGACCTTTTCCTGCGTGCGTATGGCAAACAAACCATTGGCATAACGGGTACCAAAGGGAAAAGTACCACGGCAAGCCTGATTTATCATTTGTTAAAGAATACAGGAAAAAGCACTCTTTTGATGGGCAATATAGGATTGCCGGCATTTGATTTTGTTGAAAATCTAAACGGTAATGAGCTGATTGTTTATGAATTATCGGCCCATCAACTGGAAATAGTACACCGCAGTCCGCACATAGCGGTGTTACTAAACCTTTTTCCGGAACACCTGGATTATTTCGGGACTTTTGAAAAGTATAAACAAGCCAAAATGAACATATTTCGTTTTCAAAAACCAGGTGACAGTATTTTTTGCGGTGAGCAGGCAGCGGGTATTTTTTCTCGTTGTAAAAGCGTGCAGGATTTAAAGAAGATCTTTCATCCGGGGGACCTGTTGCTCCGTTCCGGGTTAAAGGGCGAACATAACCTGAATAATATTTTACTGGCTTTTGCTGTTTTGCAGCAAATTGGTGTTCCCCTTGCCAAACTGCCCTTGGCGTTAGCCGGTTTTGCTCCTTTGCCCCATCGTTTGGAGTATGTGGGAAATTATGGCGGTATCGACTTTTATAACGACAGTATTTCCACTGTTCCGCAGTCGACCATGGCAGCGGTAAAAAGTATTCCACAGGTTAATACCATCGTCCTTGGTGGTTTTGACAGGGGGTTGGATTACACAGGTCTGGTGGATTTTTTAGAAAATACAGATATAAAATATTTATTCCTGATGGGGAAAGCGGGAGAGCAAATGCAGCATCTTTTTCAGTTGCGAAACAGTCGTAAAAACCTGATATCTGTAAAAGACTTGCAAGAGGTTTTCAGTTATCTGAAACGGTTTCCAGATGTTTCCTGTTGCCTGCTGTCACCAGCTGCCGCCAGTTACGACCAGTTTCATAATTTTGAACACCGGGGTGATATATTTAAAAAGCTGGCGACTGATTTCGGTATGGAAATAAAAAACGGGGCATAAACCCCGTTTTATTTTCTTAGTCTTTTTTTTCTTCCTCTTTGGCCTTTTCTTCAGTTTTTGCTGCCGCCGCCTGCTGACCCGTTCCGTC
>JALUYM010000443.1 GCA_027018745.1 Bacteroidales bacterium
TATTGACTGGAACGGCAACATGATGCCTTGCGTTTTCGTGCCTTACTATGTGGACAATGTGAAAGATCTCTTTGCCCAAGGCAAAACCCTGGCCGATGGTTTGCAATCGAAAATGTTTAAAAACGGACGTAAATGGCAGAAAGATTACGGGTTTGAAAACCCCGACCATCGTGGTAATGTATTAATGCCCTGCTCGATCCGGGATCATTACAAAAACTTTAAAGAAAACATCCTGACGCCGGATGTGAAAGGGGAAGATGAAGAAGCCGAAGCAGTACTGCACGATCCGGAATATGAAAAAATGCTTGTAGCCTTTGATGATGAGCTGCAAAGGCTGACAGAAAGTATTTTTCAGGAAAAATATCTGAAAAAGGAATTGGAAACCAGTGAAGCCTGATAAATACCGGATAAGCTCGTTGGTTGAAAAGGGATAGAAAAGGTTTTTCATCGGGAACCAAACAAGCTTTTCAGTACAGGCAATACTGTCCGGTGGATTTTATCAGATAAATTTTCGGGGTGGATTACATTCGCCGGTCATTCGCGAAAAAGTAGTAAGCCTGCATTGCGATCCGGCGTACCACTTTGAAAATGATATTTTTAGCGAAAAGACTGAAAGAACATCAAAATGTAAAATTTGCCGGTAAACGTTCCGGCTATGATACGCGATTTAAATTTAATATGAATCAATAAGTAAAGACGGGAAATGGAACTGATTATGTACCATCTGGTGGAGGTAAAAACCAAAAAACAGGAAGAGGCGTTTCTGAAAATCCCCGCTTTACTTTATGAAGTGAATGAGGAGACGAAATGGGTAAGTCCGCTATTTTCTGATACAAAGTCGTTTTTTGATGTCCGGAAGAATCCGCTGTTAAAGGATGGTGAAGCCAACCGTTGGCTGCTTTATGACGTGAATAAACATCCCATTGGGAGAATTGCTGCCTTTTATTGGAATAAAACCATTGGCAAACAAGACCCGCGCATGGGCTATTTTGGTTTCTTTGAGTGTGCTGAAGACAAAAGAGGTGCCGAACGTTTATTTAAAATTGCCATGGAGTGGCTGTTGTCCAAAGGGATGAAAGGAATGCAGGGACCGTTTCATTTGGGCGGCCCCGGATTTTTTATCGGCAGCCTGATTCGCGGTTTTTTTGAACCGGTATATGGCGTTCCCTATAACTTTTCCTTTTACAACGATCTGTTTCTGAACTACGGTTTCAATGATGTTTCAAAATTCGAGACGTATCGTATTTCGTTGTCTGATTCTTTAAACTGGAAGTTTGTCGGGAAAAAAACCAACAGGTTTTATCACGATTTGCGTTATCATATTGAATTTTACAATCATAAAAACGGTAAAAAGTATGCTGAAGATTTTGCCGTTGTTTTTAACAAAGTATGGGCCGGATTTCCCGGAATGGCTGCCATGACACCCCAAAGGGCAATGGACCGTTTCAGGTTGCTTCGCCCGGTGTTGGTAAAAAAAACCATATTCTTTATTTATTTTGAAAATACACCGGTTGCCTTTCTTGTTGCTGTTCCGGATATTCATGAGGTGATCAGGAAATTTAAGGGAAAATATAACATTTTTGACAAAGTGCGTTTATGGCTTGCTGTCAATGTTTTTAAAAAAGTGAATACCCTCAGCGGATTGATCTATGGTGTAGCCCCCGAACATCGGGGGAAAGAACTGGAGGCTGTTCTTTTTTACACTTTAAAAAAACAGATTAAACAAAATAAATTGAAATACAGAGAGTTGAAACTCAGTAGGGTAGGCGATTTTGCCCCTGATACCAAGAAAATTATAGAACAGCTCGATGGCCGGCTTTATCATCTGTATGTTACTTATCAACTCATGTTTGATGAGGTGGAGAAAAGGAACAGAAAGACCGACGTTGCTTCCTGAATCAGAAAAAAGAAAGATTCGGTTCCTTTTCGATATGTAAATTGGGATATAAAAAATGGGAAAATGAAAATTTTACTGATTAGCCCGAAAGGTTCAAACATTTACGCCAAAATGGAAGTGGGCCTTCCCCCTTTGGGGATAGCCTATCTGGCTGCTGTTATTCGAGAAAAAGGGCATGAAGTTCAATTAATAGACCGGAGTATTAAACAAGGAGAACTGGTCCCAGAAGATTTTGCACCCTATGACCTGGTCGGCATTTCGGCGGATACCCCGCGTTATCCTGAAGCAGTGGAAATTGCTGCCATTGCTAAAAAAGCAGGAAAAATGGTGGTCATGGGCGGATACCATGTAACTTTTCTCGACAAAGAAGCGCTGGAAACAGGAGTGGTAGACATTGTCGTCAGGGGAGAGGCCGAAGAAATCATGGTAAATATGTTAGACGCATTGGAACAAGGCAGCGACCTGTCCAAAGTAAAAGGGCTTACTTTTATACAAGATGGCCGGCTTGTCCGTACCCCTGTGGCCCCGCCACCACGAAATCTGGATGCCATGCCATTTCCGGCGCGTGACCTGTTGCCTATGGACAAATACAGCAGTATGATGGCCGGCTTGCCTATTACCAACCTGATCACCAGCCGTGGTTGCCCTTTTAATTGTTATTTCTGCTCATCTTCCAAATTCGGCGGACTCAAATGGCGCTATCGTTCGGCAAAATCTATTGCCGATGAAATGGAAATACTTTACCATGATTATGGATACCGCGCTTTTGCTTTTATGGATGATAACTTTACGTTGAGCAAACGACGTGTCATGGAATTTGCCGATGAACTGGAAAGGCGAAAAATGAACGATATTATCTGGTGGTGTTTTTCGCGGATTGACATTCTTATCCGGAATGAAGACATGGTGAAACGGATGGCTGAAGTGGGCGCTTTCCAGATTTTCCTCGGGCTGGAAAGTCACAGTGAACAAACGCTGGACGATTACGGAAAAAACGTGGGCAACAAAGAACAGGACCAGGCCATTGAATTATTGCACAAATACGGTATTAGCATTCACGGTAGTTTTATTGTGGGCGATATCAATGAAACCAAAGAAATGGCCCTGCAAACAGCCCGGTGGGTACAAAAAATAAATCCGAGGGTAGTGCAGTTTTCTATTTTAACACCCTATC
Source organism: Bacteroidales bacterium (assembly GCA_027018745.1). GTDB lineage: Bacteria > Bacteroidota > Bacteroidia > Bacteroidales > F082 > Sulfidibacterium. The sequence goes on from JALUYM010000443.1 coordinate 3,072, forward strand.
CCGGCACAGCATTGTACAACGATGTGGAACGTGAAGGGAGGTTTTTGCACAAAAACTGGGAGTTGTACGATGCATTGCACGCTACTGTGAAAACCGATGGCATGACTCCGGATGAAGTACAAAAAATGTTGATCAAAGACTACCGGATGGCTTATCTGAACAAATACCGGCTTTTGCATCCGCGAAAACTTTCTCCGGAAGTACAAAATCGCTTGAAAAACCTGCATGCCAAACAGGGCGGACTGAAAAATATAATCAAACCTCTGCGCGTTTTCAATACTTTCTGGATGGAAATGCAGCGTACCAAACCTAAAAAGCTCATGGCCAAAATGAAAGAGCAAAACAGGGAAGCAAATTTCCGGAAAATTCATCTGGTTGAAAAAGATGACCTGCTGAAGCTGCAGCAGGAAATGTTGCAGTCTGCCGATGAACCTGTTGATGGAAAACCCCTGAAAAAAATAAACGGAAAAAAAACCAAAGTGGCAAATAAACCACTTAATGCTGCCAACCCATAACCCCCTTTTTTACTCCTTAGGAAAAATAAAAATCATTTATCTGCCTTAAAACATTGAAAACCAATTAAAAAAACTTTTTAAAAATTTTTGTTGACAATGTATTATTTTGGAATATCTTTGCAGGTGATTATTTACTTACTTAATGAAAAAAGTAATCATGAATAAAAAAATTTTGTTAATTACTGTCAGCCTGGTTTTTCTGGCAAGCTTTACATTAAAAGCACAAACCGGCACCGTAAAAAAAGATACTGTTTCTACGATAAAAACGTATATAACAGGAATGAACCTGCGGCCGGTCTTGTTGAAAAAGGGAGAATTTCTGGTCAGCCTTAGTGCCGATATCCCTCACTATTTCAAATGGTATTCGCCAAAAACAGGAAAACCTGAAAAATTATCAACCAAGATGGTTATCAATGAAGCCTATTTTAACGGCTATCTTACTTACGGGCTAAGCAAAAAAGTGAACCTGTTTTTAACAGTCCCCATAACTGACATTCATCATTACTCGCCCATGGGCATTGTATCCGGGGTGGGTTTTGGCGATATTCAGTTTGGCACTGATTTTGGCTTGGTAAGTTTGCAAAAAAACAGCCGTAACAGCCTGGTGGGAAGATTAACTATTGGTATCCCTTCAGGTCATTACAAAAACCTAAGTGCCAGGAGATACCCCACGGGTCTGGGTTCTTTTCGTTTTCAGGGAAATTTAACGGGGCTGCATCGATTTTCTGATTTTGATATGGTTTATGCCGCCTATTACGAATACCGGACCAATCATTCCGGAATGCATATTGGCGATGAAACAGGTGCTTATCTTATTTTTCAAAAGCCCTTTAATACGTCGGTGGGCCGTTTTGGACTGGAAACAGGGGCTTATACTTATTGGCAGTTTAAAAATACCAAAAACGGGAAGGTCATTCCCGATACAGAAGATTATGCCGCAGGCCTGTATGTGGGCGGATGGTACAATTACCTGAAAAACCTGTATCTGCGCTTCAGTGTTCCGTATTCTGTTTATCAAAGCAAAGCGTGGTTTACCCAATATCAGGTAAAGATTCAGTTAGATTATCTGTTCAAATAAAAAAACAAATAAAAAAACCATTTCATAAATTCTAAAACAAATGAAAAATGTAAAATATCTCGCAGCTGTCCTGTTCTTGTCGATTGGATTTTTAGGTTGCAATCAGGGGTTCAACAAGAAAGTGGTAAAAAACCCTGAGTTTTTGGGGTATATCGAAAACACACAGGTCAATGTTACTACCCGTATTCCGGGCAGGTTGACTGCTATTTATGTGGACGAAGGCGATACGTTGAAAAAAGGAGAACCTGTGGCACAATTGGATAACCGGGAGCTGGTTGCCAATATCAATGCTTTGAAAGCGAAGCTTGCCAACGTAGCTGTAAATAAAAGACGGGTGGAAAACCTGTATAAAGCAGGAGCTGTTCCGTTGCAAAAACTGAATGACATCGAAACGGGATATGAAATGCTGGTAGATAAAATAGCCGGGTTGAATACCCGGTTGGAGGATATGACCATCCGGGCACCCATGAACGGTATTGTAACAGTTAAGGTGCTGGAAGTAAATCAAATGATGCCTCCTGGAATGCCGGTGGTCATTGAAACTGACCCCAGCGGAACCTGGGCTCGTTTTAATGTCCCCGAGAGCTATCTTAACCAGATACACCTTGGCAAAGTGTTTACTTTGGGCAGTAATATCCCCAATCTGAAATTCAAAGCCAAAGTGATACAGATCATGCCCATGGCAGATTTTGCCACCTTTACTCCTACGGAGTTTCGTAACCAACACGATATCAGAACGTTTGATATAAAACTGAGAATTATTTCCAATGTTCAGCAATGCAAACCGGGGCTGTCTGTTTATCTGACACTGAAGCCTTTGAAAACGCAGGACTTAAATAAAAAATAAACCATGAAAGCCATTAAACTGATTGCCACCATTCTGCTGAGGATTGTATTGATCTCATTGGCACTTGTGCTCTTTTTCAGCATGATGGCCGGAATGTATTACAAAAGCAGTCCGAGGCATATTAAAGTGGCCATAGTGGATGAAAACCATTCGCCGTTGAGCCGGTCTATTATGAACAGTATACGGGCAAGCGACTATTTTGATGTTGTGGGCCAGGCTATCGATTACAATACTTTACAGACATTACTGAATCAAGATAAAATACAAGTAGGGGTTATTATCCCTCCTTATGCTTATCGCGATATATCGAATCACAGGCCTGTACGAATATTGGCGGTGGTGAACGGTACAGCTAATCCCGTTGTGTCAAAATTGTCGCTGGTGATGCTCGGCAAGATCATCATGACGCTGAATATGCAATTGTCTATGAAAGTGCCGGTGGAAGACCTCGGGGCCATACCTAATGTCCGGCATCCTAAAACACCGCTGCTCATGGTAACTGACAGGGTCTTTTATAATCCGGAACTTTCGTACGAGTCTTCTATGCTGCCTGCGTTCATGGGACTGGCTATGCAAATTGTCTCTATGTTGATCGTGATGCTTGCCCTTTTTGCCAACCTTAAGTTTATGAAGAAAAAGTTTAACTATATCAGGCAGGCCCGCCAGTTGCCTTTGAAATCCATTATTCCGCCATTTATTATTAGTTGGATAATTGTGGCAACAAGTATTTCCACGGCTTTTTTTACTACCATGTATATTTTCCATGTCCCTTTTACCAGCACTGTTATGTGGAATGTGGTTTTCATTATTAGTTTGTTAGTCCTGGCCATGGAAAGTATTTCTTATTTCCTGACATTGAATATCCATAGCGGGGCTGTTATGGCCGGCCTTATTACACTCATTGTGTTGCCTGCTTTTATGTATGCAGGTTATCTTATTCCTGTTTCACAATTGTCACATATTCCTGATATGATTGGAAGCTGGTTCCCGTTGAGATATTATTTGCAGGCACTTTATCTGGTTTTCAACCATCACCAAGGGCTGTATGTTGCACATAAACAAATCAATATCTTGTTGATGTATTCGGGGGGCTTTTTGACCCTTTCGGCATTGTCCATCCTTGTAGGACAGTTTGAGCGGATACACAGAAGAAAAAAAGCAATTAAAATAAGTCAATCAAAGAATTTGGAGGAGGTAAAAGCATGAACAAGACCATAACTACGGGTATGCTGATAATAGCATTCTTTATCAGTGCAGTTACACTGAAAGCCCAAAAGGTAATCAGTCTTCCGGAAGCGATAAACATAGCCATGCAAAACAATCCCGCTATCAAAGCAGGAGAAAATCAAATAAAGGTTGCAGAAGCAAAATACATGCAGGCACATTCCACATTTTTGCCCCAGGCCAGCTTGCTGACCAAGTATTTTGTTGCCAACAACATGCCTGAAATGTATCCCCTGGCCGGAGTAAGCGTTCCGGTATTGAACCATGGTGTGCCTACCGGAGACAATATTATTATGCACCCCATGGCCCCTTTTATGAACCGGACAAGGGATGTGGCCACGTTTGACCTGAACCTTGTCTATCCGTTGTATGCCGGTAAAAAGCGTATCAATGCCGTAAACAGTACCAAAAAATTAAAAGAGGTTTATTCAAAAAATTTGTTGGAAACAAAGGCAGAACTAAGGCTAAAAGTCAAAACTGCGTATTATAATATTCTGTTTGTTTCAGATGTCATCAATGTGTATCAGCAGGTGCTGAACCAGTTGAACGATCACCTTCGCATGGCCGAAGCGGCTTATAAAGAGGGGGTACGCTCCGAGTTTGATGTGCTGGACTTTAAAAGCAAAATTGAAGAGTTTAAATCACGTATCGTGGAAGTAGAAGGGAAAAAAGTAGTGGCCGAAACGGCTTTGAAAAACCTGCTCGCCCTTCCTGACAATGATTCCATTGCCGTGAAAGGCTCTCTGAACGATTACCCCGGAAACAGAAAAATAACCCTGCAGAGCCTGGCAGATATCAACAGGAGCAATTACAAGGTGCAAAGTCTTCAAAATCTTAAGGAAGTATTGGGATTGAAAGAAAAAATAGAAGCTGCCGGCAACCTTCCCACCTTGTTTACTTTTGGCAATTATCATATTTATCACGGAAAGGACTTTCCGCCTTTCGACAAAACCTGGAGAAATGGTTTTGCCGTGGGAATCGGATTGAAAATAAACCTTTTTGACGGAAACATGACCAAAGGGAAAAAACAGGAAATTCAAGCTGATATCGACCGTGTGCAAAATTTCCAGCAGGGTTTAAAACTTCAATTACGTTATCAATACAACAAATCCCTGGAAAATATTCAATCGCTTGAAGCCCAAAAAAAAGCAGCTCTTGCCCACCTTGCTGTGGCACAAAAAGCCTATCAAATAGCAGAAGTGGGTTATAAAAACGGGGTGATTACAAATATTGAACTGAATGACAGCCAGCTCAATGTGACCAAAGTAAAACTGTCATTACTTAATATTCAAAAGAACCTCCTGCTTGAATATGCCAACCTGGCTTATCTGAGCGGGAATTGATAAAACATTAAAATCATGAAAGATCAAAAAGAACAAATGACCATAGGGCAACTGCTGAAAGCTATGGCACAGGAATTGGGAGAGGAATCAGAAACCATGGGTTTTCTCTCGCAATTAAATGAAAAAGCTGTATTTGAACATGCGGCAAATAAAAATTTTGCTATGGCAGGAGGGAAAATACCTCCCCGGTACAAGCTTTTAATGAGTATTGCCATTAGTGCAGCCCTCGGAGTGGAACATTGTATTAATACCTATACACAGGTGGCTTTACGGAATGGGATAGGTAATGATGAAATCCTGGAAGCTATCCTGCTGGCCCGTTTTGTAAAAGGTACCACTGCTTTAAGTACATCAACGGCTGCTTTTAAAATGATGATAGAACACGAGAAAAACGGATAACCGATAAAACAACCTTTGAGAACTTTGTCCGGAATCAGATTTTAGGTGGCATCACGGACAGTTTACTCTCCGTGGTTTTTGTCGCTATATAATCAAACATCATAAACATTATCGGGCGGTTGAAGGGATGTCCTGTTCTGCTTCAAGGGGCAGGGTGTTCATTTAAACTGCAGAAATGATTTTATACAGGCCTTATTTAACCCGGTAATTGATAAACTGTATTATGATAAAAAAAGGAGTTTTTATCGCTGTTTTTCTGTTGGTTACAGTTTTGACGTATGGACAGGATCATGCTTTCTCAAACAAAGTGAATTGGCATGGTTATACGCAGTTTAGGTTTTCCGGTAATTTTGATGGGAACACAACCGTTTCTTTACGGCGGTTAAAGTTTTGGATGAATTCCGGTCCCGGATTTTCTAAACATTGGTCTTTTAAGGTACAGGGAACATTTTCCTCTCATTTTAGTGAGAAATTTTTGTTACAGGATATAAAAGTCGGTTATAGGACAGGAGCTTTTTCTTTTTATTTCGGGCAGTTAATTCCTGCTTACAGTTTGGAATGGTTTCAGCACGATTTTTTGCTTCCTGTTATTGAAAGGGCAAAGGTCATCGATGCACTTACCCCTGATGGAACGTTGGGGGTCAGGGATATTGGTGCACAGGCCAGTTACCTGTCAGAAAACAAATTACTAAAAATCAGCCTGGGATTTTTCAACGGCAATGGAATAAAAAGATATCATTTTAACAACAGGGGGTACATGTTGACCAATAAAACCGAACTGGATATTCCCATAAATAAAAGCCGCTTGAAGTTGGGATACTCTTTACAATACCGGAAAGCCGATCAGTTGAAAATTCCCTTTGTTTTGCCCGATACAGTTGCCTTTTCGGGTAACGATTTCAGGTACAATTTTTTCCTTGCCTTTCAAACTAAAAACTTTAACATCCAGGGAGAATGGCTTCATGCCAGTTTCAACGGAAGCGTTGCTTATGGTTATTACCTGTTGTCGTGGCTGACCATGAAAAGGAACCAGGTTGTCTTTTCTTATGAAGAATATCATGATCTCATTCCCCAAACGGTGGCCCATCCGACATTCAGGTTGGGATACGATTATATGATCAAAGCCTATAAAATTAAGTTGTTTTTTGATAATTATTGTCAGTTCGACAGTGGAAAGATCATAAATTACACTGCTTCTCTCCAGTTTCAATTCTTTTTTAAATAAACATCAATGGACTATCTGATTTTCATCATATCCTTTTTTGCTTCCTTTGTTTTTGCCCTCGGCGGGATCGGAGCCGCCATCATTTTGATTCCTATTTTGGTTTGGATGGGTATCCCAATCAATACAGCGAAACCTGTCGGTTTGTTTTACAATACTGTCAGCTTAACGGGGGCAAGCATTCACAATATAAAGAATAAACTGCTTGATTTTAAGCTGGGCATTCCCATCATTGTTTTTTCGTTTCTTTTTGCCATTGCAGGGGCATGGCTCAGTAAATACATTTCATCAAGGTTTATATTGGTATTGTTTATTGCCTTTTTGGTTTTTTCGGGGTTTATGTTCTTGTTTTTTAAAAAGAAAGAAGAAAAAAAATATCGACAAGACAGACCATGGATTGCCCTTTCGCTTATTGGTATGGTGGCCGGAATACTATCGGGATTGCTGGGTATTGGCGGTGGTGGAATTATTTCACCGCTCATGCTCATGATGGGTTTTCATCCAAAAAAAATTGCCACGATCACCGCTTTTGTTGTTCCGTTTTCTTCTTTCTCTGGATTCCTGACCTATTGGGCCATGGGCAATGCCGACTGGAAACTGATATTGATTGCCTCCGTGGCAGGAGTTATGGGGGCGACGGCAGGAACCTGGTTTATGCAGAAAAAGTTAAACCCGCAAACCGTAAAAAAAATCCTCGCGGTTATTTTGTTGTTAATGGCTGTTAAACTGATTTTTAAAGTGATATGATCAAAATCTCCGAAAAATTAACAAAATGAAGATAATAATGGGTGTAGGATGGTTTTAAGAATTCTTGTCCTAATAATAATCCGGTGACAATATGCCAAATTATGAAAGGAACACCTTATTTTTGCAAACTAATATAAAACTGAATATAAATGGACAAACTGGCAAAATTAATTACTCAGTTAAAATGGCCGATCATCATTTTGACGGTTTTACTTACCGGTTTTTTTGGATTTGAGCTAACAAAAATCAAAATCAATTCCAATGTTATCGACTCATTACCTGCCAACGATTCGGTAGTTTCCCTTTTCAAAAATATTGGAAAACAGTTTGGAGGGAACCAAATGGGTATGCTTATTGTTCAATCAGACAATGTATTTAAACCCGGGGCATTGAAAGACCTTCAATCGATTACCAAAACACTCGATACGATTCATGGCATTTCCTCCGTTACCAGCCTTACCAACACGCTCAATTTTGGTGGTGTGGGAAATAATTTTCAGGTTGCCCCGCTCATTAATATGAACAAACTTCCCCGAACGCAAAGGGGTATTGACAGTCTGAAAAATATTGTATTGTCCAATAAAATGTATCGTGGTAACCTGGTATCGGCAGATGGAAGTGCCAGCCTTGTGGCGTTTAAGTTCTCTGATGGGAGTAATGATGAAAAGGTGGTAAAGGATATTCAGTCGGCTATCAAGAAACTCTCTTTGCATGAGAAAGTCTATTTTGCAGGTAATCCCTTTGTTACTGCCATGGTTTCCAAAATTATATCAGAAGATCTGATTTATCTGATTCCCATTACTTTTTTGGTTATTTCAATTATTCTTTTTCTGAGTTTTCATTCGTTACAGGGCATTGTTTTGCCCATGCTTTCAGCCGGTCTGGCTATTATCTGGGCATTGGGTTGTATGCCGCTTATGGGGTTGAACATGTCAATGGTATCTAACAACATTCCCATCATCCTTATGGCGATAGGCAGTGCTTATACCATTCATGTGCTCAACCGTATCAACCAATGTCGAGAAAATGATTACCGGGAAGCCATTAGAAAAGCGATGGGACATATTTTCATTCCCGTTAGCCTGGCGGCTCTCACAACCATGATTGGGTTTGTCTCTTTCATTTTTGGCGCTTATCTGAAAATGATTCGGGATTTTGGCATTATAACTGCCGTAGGAACTTTCTTTGCCGCACTCTTATCCCTGTTTTTTATTCCGGCGCTGCTTGCTGTTTTTCCCACGAGGGTCATCAGGAAAACAACTTTAACTCCGAAAAAATCATATCTTAATGATTATGTGCTTACACCATTAACAAAGCTCATTTTCAAACATCCTAAATACATATTATATACCTGGATATTACTCATTCTCATTAGTCTGTCAGGCGTTCTCTCTATCCGGCGCAGTGTGGATGTAAAAGATTATTTCAAAAAATCCAATCCTGAGCGTATTGCAGAAAATATAATGAATCAAAAGTTTGGCGGTACCAAACCTGTATTTTTACAATTTACAGGAAACATGCAGAGCCCGCAGGTATTGAAAACCATGAAAAAAGCCGAGAATTATCTTGAAAAAAGCCCTTCCATTTCTTCTGTCCAGTCCATTGCCGATATTATAATAAAGCTCAACGGTACCCTGACCGGCAAATACAAAATTCCTGACAGCGAGACGGCGATCGGTCAGCTTTGGTTTTTACTTAATGGAAATCAAAATATTTCGCAACTGGTGTCGGGAAACCTGGACAAGGGGGTTGTTGTGGCAAAATTTAACGATAAGGGTAACCATGCTGCTGCCGACTTTGCCAAATATATGAAACCTTTTCTGGCACAAAACAGCAGGCCTGGTTGCAAAATTCAAATTACCGGCATGCCGTTTATCAATGCCGAAATGGACCGGAGCCTGCTGAAAAGCCAAATTGCCAGTCTGATCATAGCCACCGTTTTTGTCATTGGCATTGTGAGCCTTATTTTGTGGTCATTCACCAAAGGATTGCTGACGAGTATACCTATTGTTGTAACGATCATTATTTTATTTGGCACCATGGGACTGACCGGCATTCCGCTGAACATGGTAACTGTGCTGGTAGCCAGCATTGCCATGGGAATCGGCATTGACTATTCCATCCATTTTATCACACAGTTCCACGACAGGATAAAAAACGGATTTTCTTTGCAGGACGCTATTTCCGATACCATGAAAATCAGCGGAAAAGCTATTTTGATTAATTTCAGTTCAGTAGCCGGCGGTTTTATGGTGCTGGCATTTTCTAAATTGGTACCTATGCAATATTTTGGTATATTGGTGGCGTTAAGTATGCTAAGCTCCAGTTTGGGAGCTCTTACACTTATGCCGGTTATTTTAATTATTAGAAATAAAAAACGATTAAAAACAGCATAAAATGAAAAAGATTATCATAAGCTTATTTTTTCTCTTGCCTTTAATGGCGGCTATTCCAGTTCATCTCTTTGCTCAAAATGCTGGCGATATTTTACGCAAAATGGATGAGCAATATGCTACTATTAAAGATAAGCAGGCAAATGTTGTTATGGAAATGATAAACAACAAAACAGGGAAAGTTAAAATACGGAAAGCTCTTTTAAAACAGAAAAGACCTTTCAAAACCCTTTTTCTGTTTACCTATCCTCCTTCCCAGGCGGGTATTGGTACGCTTTCACTACCCGGAGGGATTGTTTATTTGTATATGCCCGCTTTTGGAAAACCTAAAAAAATCTCAAATCTTGCCAACAGCGGCTCTTTTTCGCAATCCGATTTTTCTACAAAAGACATGGGGCCGCGAAATTGGTCAAAAAACTATACGGCCACCATTTTGCATACAAATGATTCAGCTTTTATTTTAAAACTTCTCCCCAAAAACCAAAATGAGAGTTATTCCAAACTGGTAGTCACGGTCAACAAAAAATATTATTTTCCCCAAAGGATCTTGTATTATAACCTTCAGGGAAATATTTCAAGAGAAGCCAATTATCAGTATGAAAGGATTGGAAATCTGTGGACAGCACGTGTGGCGAGCATGACCGACTTCAGAAAAGGACATACTACAAAGATTATCAATTCACACATAAAATTAAACCAGGGTTTGAAAGACGATGATTTTACGGTGAAACAATTGGTTTTAAACGCTAAAAAAGTAAAATAAATTAACAGGCCTTTTAATTAAAGATAATTTTAAATGGAAAAAATAAAGCGTCAGTCAGGCGATGTCCGCAGAATGCAGATAAAATCCGCTGTAAAGAAAATTCTCTTTTATGAGGGAATGCAAAAACTTACCACAAAAAACATTGCCCTGGAAGTGGGCATCAGCGAAGGGACGGTTTTTAAACATTATACTTCTAAAAAAGCGATTCTTGATGATATTTTGAATGATGTAACCATGGAACTTGTGGAACCTTTACAGTACATTGGCCATTCAACAGAACCCCCGTTAAAACGCCTGGAAAAGCATATCTGTTTTCATTTGGATTATCTTACCAAAAACAAAGGCATTACCATTTTGCTTTTTACCGAAGCCTCTTACCAGAACGACACGGCTTTGAAAAAAATGCTGGATAAAATTTATCAGTCCATGGAACAAAGCTTTGGTAATATTATCCGGGATGGTATTGCCGAAGGTATCTGGGACGAAAAAGTTTCCATCGAAGACCTTTCCAGTCTTTATATGGGCATTCCGTTGGCTATGAACATAGAGCTTTTGTTACATCAGGGCGACATCAGGGGTCTTAATTTTTGTAAAAACATGTTGGATTTACTGAAACGTATTTTAAGAAAGTAAACTTTTTGACCCCGGGATTTTATGATGAAGTTGTTTAAAGTTAACCTGGTGAATTTAAATGTATTAAGTTGTAAATCAGCAAATAACCCCCTTCATTCTCTCGCCTGAGGCGAGAGGAGTGTAGGGGCGGGTTCATAATAAAATATATTTATTTGCTGATTTGCAAGGTTTCAAGTCTTTATAATTGAGTTTTATTTTAAACTTTAAACAACTTCGATAATATAATAAAGCCTTTGTTATAAATATGGACAAAAAACAACCGGATGGGGAGAGAACTTTTTGGAAAAAGATTTATTTCTTTTTTCCCGTAAGGTTGTTTGCAGGGCATCTGAAAACCAATCATCTGATCCTGCTTTCGTGGCTTATCCCTTTTTTGATCATCCTCAACAGTATGGGCATCCGTTTCGGGATACCCTCTCTTTTCCTGACACCGGAATATATGGGCAAGATTGATGGAACAGCCTTTTTGTTTATGGGTTTGGTAACGGGTAGTTTTATCATGGCATTTCATATTTCATCGTATGTGGTCATGGCCCATCGTTATCCGTTTATCGTAACGGTTTCAAAACCGTTTTATATTTATTCGCTGAACAATTCGCTTATCCCGCTTGTTTATTTGTTGCTGTATTTTTATCAAAGTTTTTATTTTCAAACGGTTTTAGAGTTTGTTCCTGTCGGACAGGCTCTCATAAACCTTGCTTTTTTCCTGTTGGGCGTTCTCGTTTTTGTCTATTTTTCTTTTGGTTTTTTCTATTTTATGATGCGTGTATGGCCGCGTATTTCCGGATTTGAAGCATCAAAACTGCGTGGCAAACGATGGCTCCGGTGGATGTTTCGTATCTCGGAAAGGGACAAACAGAAAAAAATGGAGGAAACCCCTCGTGAAAACCGTGGCCCTTCCAAGGTGGAATGGTATATTAGTGGTCTTTTTTCCACTGCCCTTTCCCGCGATTTCAGCCATTACGACAAGTCCTATCTGGCCAAAGTATTTCATCAGCAACACAGAAATGCATTTTATTATGTGGTGCTTATTTTAACGTTTATCATTATCCGGGGAATGATAAAAGACCAGCCACAATTGATTTTGCCAGCCGGCGCCAGCCTGTTGTTGCTGTTTACGCTTGTTTTGCTGATGACCAGCTTGCTTTATATTGTTTTCGGGCGATGGACCTTTATGGTTTTTCTGGCGTTGTTGTTTTTGGGGGATTTTGTATCGCCCTTTACCATCAACAGTTACAACAACAATGCTTACGGATTGGATTATTCCAATAAAAAGGCTGTAGTGAACCCCGAAGGACATGGTAATTACACTGCCGATTCGCTGAGTACCATAAAAATACTGGACCGATGGGCAGAAAAAAACGCTTTGCCGTCAGGCCGGAAACCTAAAATGGTGGTGGTGTGCTCCAGTGGCGGGGGTATGAAACTGGCCATGTGGACATATTATTCCCTGGCTTATGCCGATAGTGCAACAAACGGACAACTGCTGCGGCATATCCAGCTGTTTACCGGTGCTTCGGGAGGTATGCTGGGGGCTGCTTTTCTTCGTCAGCTTTATCTTGAAAAACAGCAGGGAAAGATTAAAAAACTGTTTTCGGAAAAATATGTTTCTGAAATTACCACAGATATTTTAAACCCGGTATTTTACAGCTTTTCCATGAGCGACTGGTTTTTCAGGCTTCAACGTTTTCGCTATAACGGACATTGGTATTACAAAGACAGGGCTTACATGTTTGAACAGACATTGAACCGAAACCTCGGCCCCATATTTGATAAACCTTTAATCGCTTACCGGAAACCGGAAGAAAATGCCACTATTCCCATGCTGATTCTGACCCCTACCATTATTTCTACCGGCAGCCGCATGATCATTTCCCCGGTAAATGTTTCTTACCTGACAAAAGTACCTTACAGCAAACAATTACAAAATATCGAATTCCGTCATAATTACCGGAAGTTTGGTGCCGACAGCCTGCGTTTTTTGTCAGCTATCCGCATGAATGCCAGTTTTCCGTATGTCAGCCCTATTGTCGCCCTGCCGGGCAAACCGCGCCTGGCTCTTTTTGATGCGGGGCTCAATGATAATTATGGTTTTCTTACGGCATATGCCTTTTTGATGGAATTCAGAAAATGGATACTGCAACACACCTCCGGCGTTGTCCTTATCCGGGTTGATGAAAACGATTACATTACTTTTCAGCAACGTACGACATTTAACGACCGTATACTGAAACCACTGGGCGTGCTGTTTACCGACTGGCTTTCCATCCAGGAAAATAATTACCTGCCGGTGATAGGTTCCTTAAAGAAGATACTCAAAGGAAAATTTTATTATGTCAGTTTTCGTTTTGGTTCTGTTAACAAACGGGTGTCCCTCAGCTGGCATTTGACCAAAAGAGAAAAAATGATCCTGAAACAGGCCATTTATTCACCTGAAAACCAAAAGCAACTTGTCCGGTTAAAACAACTTTTACGTTAAGCTGTTATAGAAGTTGTTTAAAGTTCAGGGTGTTTTATTCCTGATAATATACTCTAAAAGAATAAATTACATCTAAAATTCAATTGTTATTTTTGTTTTAAAAAATATTTGTTAAACGGTTTTCCTTCATGCTAAAGGCATGAAGGAAAACCATAATTCGTTAAATTCGTGTAATTCGTTGATAAAAACCAACGAATTACACGAATTACCCGAATTCCATCTCGCCGCAGGCGAGTTAGAATTCATGTTATTACAAAAGAATAATCGAATAGGGAAAAATGAATAAGAATTTGCTCGTTTGATTCACATAGTACTTAGTAATAATGAGTTAACTTTAAAAACTTCATACTAAATTTTTGTTCTGTATCCGGAAAGGTGGAGTGGTAACCCGATTATCTCAGAAACTTCTTAAATTTGCGCACTAAAAAATTTAAGATGATGGAAAATACATTTGAAAAAATTAAAGAACTTTCCGAAAAATACCGGGACTATACAGCTCGGAACCTGTCGAAACTGGTGCAGATAAAATCGCTCAGTACACAGGAAAAGGAAGTACAGGAAGAATTGAAACGTCAAATGGAAGAAGCAGGTTTCGATGAAGTGAAAATTGATGGCCTGGGAAACGTTATTGGCCGTATTGGAAATGGGAAACGTATCCTTGCCTTTGACGGGCACATGGATACCGTGGATTTTGGAGATTTGGATGCCTGGGAATTTGACCCGTTGAGTGGGGAAATAAAAGATGGGTATGTTTTAGGCCGCGGCTCTGCAGACCAGGAAGGAGGACCGGCTGCTTTTGTCACTTCCGGCCGTATTCTGAAAGAACTAAACTTTGATAAAGATGTTACCCTCTATTTTGTGGGGAGTGTTATGGAAGAAGATTCGGATGGTTTGCCCTGGAAATATATTGTTGAAGAAGATGGCATCCGCCCCGATTGTGCCATTAGTACCGAGCCCACTAACCTGAACCTTTATCGCGGACATCGCGGCCGCATGGAAATAGAAGTCAGCTTTTACGGCCTTTCGGCACATGGTGCAGCTCCCGAAAGGGGCAAAAATGCCATCTATATGGCTTCTCGTGCTGCTCTGGAAATTGAGAAACTAAACGAAAGGCTTGCTGTCGATGAATTTCTTGGTAAAGGCAGTGTTACCATTTCTGAAATGGTTTCCGGCAGCCCTTCGTTATGTTCGGTGGCCGATTTTGCCAAAATTCATCTTGACCGTCGTCTCACATGGGGCGAAACAAAAGAGTCGGCTGTAAAGGAAATAGAAGATATTGTAAAAGGCATGGATGCCAAAGTGGAGGTGCTGCAATATCGCGAAACCGCTTTCACAGGAGTGGAATATGGTATGGAAAAATATTATCCTACCTGGAAAATGCCCGAAGACCATCCGGTGGTGCAAACCGGCGTAGAAGCTTATAAAAATTTGTATGGCAAAGCACCCAAAGTGGACAAATGGACTTTTTCGACCAACGGAGTGGTTATCAATGGAATATATGGTATTCCCACCATTGGGTTTGGCCCGGGCAATGAAGTGATGGCCCACGCCCCCAACGAAAAAACACCGGTAGAGCACCTTGTGGTTGCCAGCGCTTTTTATGCTGCTTATGCTTATAAATTTGCCGAAAACAAATAAAAACGACATAAAGAATGATGAACCTGGAGCAACAAATTGAAAAGCTCAAAGAGCTGAAAACCGGTTTATATCAAAAAGATTTCCTGCTGACATGGGAGAAAAACGATGATGAACTGAAATTGATACTTGAAGTAGCTGCTATCCTGAAAAATATGCGCGACCAGAATATTTCGCCCAAAGTTTTTGATTCGGGTTTGGCTATTTCCATTTTTCGTGATAATTCCACCCGGACCAGGTTTTCTTATGCTTCGGCTGCTAACCTGTTGGGACTGGAAGTGCAGGATTTGGATGAAAAAAAGTCGCAGATAGCCCATGGTGAAACGGTACGCGAAACAGCCAATATGATCTCTTTTCTGAGTGATTTTATCGGTATCCGCGATGACATGTTTATCGGCGAAGGCCATAAATACATGCTGGAGGTTGGCAAAGCGTTGGATGATGGTTTCAAACAAGGCGTGCTGCCGGTACGTCCGGGCATTGTCAACCTGCAATGCGATCAGGACCATCCCACACAATCAATGGCCGACCTGTTGCACTTAAAACAACATTTCGGTTCGCTCGAAGCCCTCCGCGGGAAAAAGATGGTTATGAGCTGGGCCTATTCACCGAGCTATGGTAAACCATTATCTGTTCCACAAGGAATCATAACCCTTATGACGCGGTTTGGCATGAATGTGGAATTGGCATATCCCGAAGGTTACGAGCTTATTCCGGAAATGGTGGACATAGCCCGGCAGCATGCCAAAAACAGCGGGGGCAGCTTCCATGTGGGCCATTCCATGGAAGAAGCCATGAAAGATGCTGATATTGTCTATCCCAAAAGCTGGGCACCGTTCCATGTGATGCAACAGCGTACAAAGTTGTTGCAACAAGGAGATACCAAAGGGTTGGATGAACTGGAGAAAACCTGCCTGGCCGAAAACAGCCGGTTTAAAAACTGGGAATATAACGAGGAAAAATTAAAGCTTACCAAAAATCAGGATGCATTGTACATGCATTGCCTGCCTGCCGACATTACCGATGTTTCGTGTGTTGCCGGAGAGGTGAGTAAGGATGTTTTTGAAAAATACCGTATTCCTACTTATGTACAGGCCGGATTTAAACCGTATGTAATTGCTGCTATGATGTTTACGAATCGTTTTGCTGATGTTCCCGCAGTTTTGAAAGAAGTACTGGAGAGAGGTACCGGACGGATGAATTTTTAACCCGGTTACCACGCACATCCAGTCATATTAAGACGATACTTTTGCAAAACAAAGGATAAGGGATCTATTCTTCATTTTTTCCAGTGAAACACCTTTTCCAAAAAGGAATCGGAAATCAGGAAGTATTGCATCCTTTTTCTATGAATCGCAAGCCACCTGGTTAATGAAGTTCCACCTGAACGGTATCCCTGATGCTGTTCAGGGGGACATTAATGGTAACCACAGACCTGCGGGCATCCCAGAACCAACCTGTTCCCGAACCTGCATTCTTAACAACAGGCTGATGATTGATATCAACACTTTGCGGCTTTTGGATACCCTGAATCCTGACAATATAAGCCCGTTCTTTCACCTGTCCTGCATAGTGTCCTTGCGTTGGTCCTATCGTTAATTGATACGTGCTCCCGCCCTTCTTATTTGAGAATTTTATGGGAGTCCGGGCAAACTGCCCCTTTTTGTAAAGAAGAGAGATGCCATCGTCTTCGTATAAATTAAAACTTCCCGGCTTTGATCCGTAAACACGTACGATTAAGGTATCGAGCGGCCTTTGATTGGAATAAGCCATCGATGTCTGCTCGGGTATGACAGAACCCGCACGTACAAAGACCGGCATCTCGTCCACATTATAATGAGCGGTAAAAGTCTGCGCTCCTTTATACGACCTGCCCGTAAAAAAATCATCCCATTCGCCCGGGGGCAGATAAATCGTACGTGTTCCTGTAGAATCAACCACCGGCGCCACAAGGATCTCTTTGCCGAAGAAATACTCATGGGGATGTTTATAGGCCTCACTCAGCTTCGGATATTCCAGGTACAAGGGACGCAGCAACGGAAGAGTACTGTCGTAAGCCTGCCGTACATAAGTGTATATGTAAGGAAGGAGTTTGTAACGCAGACTGAAAAATTTTCTATCCAGTGCTATCCCTTTCTTACCGTAGGTCCAGGGCATACGAAAATTCCCTTCTCTTGGATTCTCATGGGCGCTATGCATTCGCAAAATAGGACTGAAAGCGCCAAATTCCACCCATCGTGCATACAGATCGAATGGAATCTTCCCTCCGTGAAACCCGCCGATGTCATGAGTAATATAGGGCATCAGGGCATTGCCTCCCTGTGCCGTAAAGGATACTTCATAAGCAAGTACGGGCCACTGGGAATAGGTATCTCCGGTGAAAAATGCAGGATAACGCTGATTGCCCCAGCCGCCATACCGGCTAAAAATAAAGCCTCGTTTGTGAGTTAATTTCTGGGTATAATCATAATAAACGCGATTGGTCCACAACTGATTGTTTAATCCGGGCATTTCTGCAGCTCCACTGCCGCCATCGATCCACCAAAAATTGACGCCCTCTTTCATCAACGGGCCATGTAACACTTTCATAAAAACATTCGCCTGTTTTTTGACCGCCAGATTGAAGTATATCGGTTCCGGAGGCGGAACATTTTGAATGGCAACGGATAATCCGATATCTGCGCCCCCCCGTTGATCTGTAATACGCATTGCAATTACATTGGTTTTTCCCGCTTTTATGAAAGGAGTAATATTTCCATAAGTATTAAAACGAAACCATCGGGCCTTTGTGTGAGTAACCTTCATACCATTCACATAAATATCATATTTGTTTCCCAATCTCCCCAGAACAATAAAAAGAGAATCGGGCAATGTCTTTGGTAATTTAATGGTTTTGCGAAACCATATTTCTCCTGTATAATTTGAAAAATACGGGTTTTTCCGGGAGATTCCGGCTGGCAGTATTTTCCACCGGCTATCATTAAAATCTTTTGAGAACCATTTAAGTCCTGTGCCGGCTTCTTTCAAACCGGTAGTGAATTTCCAATTCTTAGACAAATCCATTTTAAAAGTAGGTTTCACAGGCATAGAACGGCCCAGGTCTTTTAATACCTCAGGGGTACGACTATCCTGATAAGAAAGGATACTTTCCCCTTTTGCATAAGTATAACCGGGATGATCGTTCAAAGATACTTTTATACCATGGGCATGAAGCCAGGTAAGAAATTTATGGGGATGAGGTATTAAAGGACTCCAGTCGTAACCTCCCTGCCAGCCATAATTATGCCACCCGAAATCCATAACCAGAATATCCAATGGTATTCCGTAATGTCGAAATTGCAGTATCTCTTTCTTCAAATGGGTTTCATTATATTCCTTAAAGATTTTTTCCTTCCCCTCTTTCGAGCCCGGAAAATATTCGAAGTTTAGGTCTGTCATCCATGCTCCCAGCACATAACGGGGAATCATTGGAATTCTCCCGGAGAGTCGGGCAAATTCACTTAATACTTTTTTGTAATTCCGGCCATAGGCAAAAAAATACCAGTCCTGATCATTCTTATCCCGGCGGGGAACGATCCAGGCTTTCGTAGAATCCCAGACCGGACTATGGCTGTCATCTAACAGAAAATACCCGCTCCGGCTCAGCAGACCCGGTTGAACTTTAGGCAAATGTCCTTTGCGGGCTTCATCAAGAGAATACCTTATTCCTCCGAGGTTAAGCGAATCCTTCTCGGTGGGATGCCATTGGCGGTTACCCGTTGAATCCTGCCAGGCAACAGAAAGGTTCCCCTTTGTAAATGGTCCTGAATGCAGCCGATAGCGTACCTTTAACCGGCTGGTCTGCATCGTTAACCAGCCATCTTTCTTTGTGGTCTGTACGGCAACCTTGGGCCAGTTGCGCCGCTGAACGACCACAGAGGGCGCATTGACAAACTGCCCCGAAGGCGCATATTCCATCCGTACAAGAGAAGTAGTTAAAAATTCAAAACGGGCTTTACCACTCACTATGGTGGATCCCTCCTGGGGAGAACTGCACGAATAAAAGAACATCATTCCAATCACTATGAAACTCAGCCGGAAAATATTTCTTCCCAAGCCGGCCATGGGACCGTGTGTTTTTGGTAATACTCCTTTTTTAGTCATAATTCCATTGTTTTAAATTGTTTTAAAAAGAGGAGACAAAAAATCATTTGTACTGCCCATTCAGCGGCTCAATGCCTCTGCCAACTCATGTTTATTTCTTTAATTCCCTTGGCTTTTTACCCTGACGCCAGTGTTCTTCGATTTTTTCCAGTGAAACCCCTTTGGTTTCGGGAAGAAAATAATAACCCCATACCAGGCCGACAATACCGATGAAAGCATAAAACCAAAAAGCTCCTGCCGGATTGCCGTTGTTCACCGCCTGCATTGTGAAAGTATGGGTTGCCGGGTTATAGATCTTTTCATGGGTAATAATTCCTGTTCCGGGCATTGTAAACAGCCTGATAATTTTGAAGAAGGTAAAAGCCACCACTCCGTTAAAAAACCAGTTTGACAACGAACCTATGGAAGAACCAATGCCACGCACGCGCAAGGGGAAAACTTCTGAAATAAACAACCACCCCAACGGCCCCAGACTAATAGCAAAGAAGGCAATGTAAACCCATACGAAGATAATGGAAAGCCATTTGCCCATGGCACCTAAACCTGGAAGGAAAGCAAATACTACTCCAAGGGCTATTAAAGAGACTACTATCCCGCTTGTTCCGATGAAAAACAGCTTTCTTCTACCCAATTTGTCTATCATGAATAAAGAAAGTACTGTGAAAACCACATTGATCACGCCCACACTTACAGCTCCCCAAATGGCTGCACGGGCACCTTCAAAACCAGCTATCAGGAAAATTTTCGGGCTATAATAAATTACCGTGTTTATCCCCACAAACTGTTGGAAAAACATGATTCCTACGGCAATCACCAAAGCAGTCCTGAGCCAGGGCTTGAAAACTTCAGTAAATTTCGGACGTTCTTTATATTTTGCAATTTCCTCTTTCATCCCGTTTAAGGAGTTCTCTACCTCTGAGGGAGCTTCTATCTTTTTTAATATCCGACGACCCTCTTTTTCACGGCCCTTACTCATCAGCCAACGGGGCGTCTCGGGGAGAAAAAGCATTCCAATCAATAAAATCAAACCTGGAATAACACCTACATAAAACATAGGTCGCCAGGATTCTAAATTGGCATTGTTTGCGAAGGCTTCATCACTTAAATAAGAAACCAAAATCCCAATGGTAATCAATAACTGAAACAACGAAACCAGCCTCCCCCGAATGTGATTGGGGGAAATTTCCGCAATGTACAAGGGTACCGAAAAAGAAGAAATGCCAATGGCCAACCCGATAAACAAGCGGGCAATGATCAGCATATGGGGCGTGGGAGACCAACCTGACCAAATCGCTCCCAAAACAAAAATAATAGAAGCTCCCAGGATGGTCTTTCTTCTTCCAAAAATGTCAGACAACCTGCCGGTAAACATGGCTCCGATTACCGCACCTACCAATCCGGCGGTGGTAATGTTCTCCACCATACTGTTGCTAAGCATGAAATCCCTTTGAAAAAACGGGATGGCGCCCGAAATAACTCCTGTGTCAAACCCGAACAAAAGCCCTCCTGTTGCAGCCACGGCAGCAATTATGATTACCAGATTCTTGTTGTAAGTACTCTCCCTTTTCATGTTTTTGTATTTAATTTGATTTATTGATTCCGTTGAGAAAAATTTTGCCCGACATGTCTGAATTCACTTTCCAGACATCCAAAACGAAGTACTTTTTTCCCCTGAAAATCATTTCATTTTTTCCAGTCAACACTTCCTTTTAACAAGATATGTTCCGAGGACGAACCTACCAGAATGTCAAAAACAGCCGGATCCATTGTCCAGGAACTTTTTTGTGGATCCCAATATTGGAATGCATCATTGTTTAAAGTCACATGTATTCTTTTGGATTCGCCCGGTTTTAAATCTATCCTGTTAAATCCTTTCAATTCTTTAAAAGGCCTGTTTATTTTCGGATCCCGTTCATGCACATAAATCTGTGATACCTCTGCCCCAATCCTTTTCCCGGTGTTGGTAATGGTGTAAGAAACTTCTACCCGATGCTTCCCACCGGTTGTATCCTGAGTTAAATTAAGGTTACTGTATTTAAAAGTAGTATAGCTTAATCCGTAACCAAACGGGAACATAGGTTTGATGTGTTTTGAATCAAAATATCGATAGCCCATGTACAGGCCTTCCGAATAAGTAATCAGCGTGTCGTTTTGCCTGTAATTTTGGATGGAAAGGGGTTCCTGTTTCATACTCCTGGGAAAAGTTATGGGAAGTTTCCCGGAAGGATTGTCTTTCCCCAGCAAGATATTGGTAACGGCCTTCCCGATAAATTCTCCATCAAACCAGGTTTCAAGGACTGCCGGAACCCGGTTGATCCATTTTGTCACAGACACCGGAGCACCGCTGGTAAGGATGACTACCGTGTTTTTGTTAGCCCTTGCCACTTTTTGGATCAGTTCATCCTGATTATCGGGTAATATGAGGTTCTTCCTGTCGGCGCCCTCATGTTCGAAATGAGCCGAAGTTCCTGCAAAAATCAATGCGACATCTGCTTTTTTAGCTACAGAAACGGCATGGGCAATGGAAGCCTTTTGCGGGTGTTGCCAATTAAGGGTCACCATCAGGCTTACACCCATCTCGGGATTATAAGGTATAATACTTTGATAATCCACTCTGAAATCATAAAACTTTCCGGCTTCCAAACGGACTTTATACACATTTCCCTTTCCCCCCATCCAGTAAGGAACCTTTCCGGATTTTAATACTTCTTTATTGTTAAGGTACAGGACACATTTCCCAACGGCATGAAAATTAAAGGCATACTCGCCGGTAACCGGTGCTTTGATTTTTCCAACCCACCGCACTGAAAATTTCTTCCCTTTAAAGTTTGGATTGGTAGCAACGGGGGTTACTTGTGCAGCGTCCTGACGGTAATCAATCATGGTAGCAGGGATAACAACCGGTTGGCCTTTAAAATCGGTATTGTTATAAAATTCTGCTTTTAACCCGTGGTCAACTCCATTGTTTTGATAGAAATATTCCGAGGCCACCGGTTGAGGATAATGGAAAAGAATGCCGGGAGTGTATTCTATAATTGCCTTCCCTTTTAATGCTTTTCGTAAAGCCGACAGCGGGCTGATGGCAAAAACGGGGTGAACCTGGGCACTTCCGCCACCTACAGGGCGGGCATAAGCGGCATTGGGACCGATGACGGCTATTCGAAGTTTTTTGTTCACATTGAGGGGCAGGATATGGTGCTCATTTTTCAAAAGGATAATTGCTTCTACGGCGGCCTGCAGGGCCT
>JALUYM010000444.1 GCA_027018745.1 Bacteroidales bacterium
TGTTTCGGCAATCATGGAACAGGAAATGGTGGCATCTTTGTCCCGGACAAAATCACCGACGAGGTAACCGTAACTTTCTTCACCCCCGCCGATAAAAGTTTTTTCTCCTTCAAAACGTTTGATAATGTCGGCGATATATTTGAACCCGGTAAGTACATCAAAATGTTGCACTTTGTATTTATCGGCCAAATCAAACAGTAGTTCTGAAGTAACGATGGTCTTGACAATAAATTCGTTACCGGTTAGTTTTCCGTTTTCCGCCCATTTTGTCAACAAATAATTGATGAGCAGTGAGGCAGCCTGGTTTCCGTTAAGGAGGACAAAGTCGTCGCCGTTGCGTACTGCAATTCCTACCCGGTCGCCATCGGGGTCGGTGGCCATGACCAAATCGGCTCCGATGGCTTTGGCTTTTTGAATAGCCAGCTCCAGGGCAGCCGGTTCTTCCGGATTGGGGGAAATTACAGTGGGGAAGTTGCCATCGGGAATGGCTTGTTCCTCTACCACATGAATGTTGGCGAATCCGAAATTTTCCAACGAATGTGGTACCAACTTGATGCCGGTTCCGTGCAAAGGAGTGTAAACGATGTTGAAATTTTTCTGTCGTTGAACAATCTCGGGAGAGAGCGACAAGGCTTTTATTTTGGCCAGATAAACTTTGTCTACTTCTTCGCCAATGGTTTCAATTAAATCCGGGTTTCCGGAGAAGTCGATATCTTCTATACCGGCAATTTTTTTCACTTCGGCTATCACATTTTTGTCGTGCGGGCTGATCAGCTGTCCGCCATCCTCCCAGTAAGCCTTATAGCCATTGTATTCTTTGGGATTGTGTGAAGCAGTGATCATGATGCCCCCCTGGCATTTTAAATGGCGAATGGCAAAAGAAAGTTCCGGTGTAGGCCGTAAATCATCAAAAAGGTAAACTTTAATGCCATTGGAGGAAAAAACATCGGCCGTGACTTGGGCAAAAAAACGACTGTTGTTTCTGGAGTCGTAAGAAATGACCACGCTAATTTGCTTTTTATCAGGGAAATTGGCCTTTAAATAATTGCTAAAGCCCTGTGTGGCCATTCCTACAGTGTATTTGTTCATGCGGTTGGAACCTGCACCCATTATGCCGCGCAGGCCGCCGGTGCCAAATTCCAAATCACGATAGAATGCCTCGGTGAGTTCCTGCGGATTTCTGCTCATCATATCACGAACGGCTTGTTTGGTCTCCTCATCGTAGCTGCCTTCAAGCCATGTTTTGGCTTTGTCCAGAATGTTTTGGTCTATTTTTGTGTCCATTTTATTTTTGGTTTAATTGTTTTAATACAACTTTAAGGCTGTCAAGCCAATAGGGGATTTTCAGCTCAAAATCCTTTTTAATTTTTGCCTTGTTCAGTACGCTGTAAAACGGGCGGTTGGCTTTGGCGGGAAAATCTTTGGATTCAATGGCTTTTACCCGGCAATCTAATCCGGCTTCGTGCATAATGGCCTGAGCAAAATCGTACCAGCTGATGACCCCTTCATTGCTATAGTGATAAATTTCAATTTTATGATCCTCTATTTTGTTGTCAGCCAGGATATCCAGAATTGCCCGTGCCAGGTCTCCCGCATAAGTCGGTGTTCCAATTTGATCTACCACCACGCCGATTTCTTCTTTTTCTTTTCCCAGACGGAGCATGGTTTTAACAAAATTATTGCCAAAAGCTGAATAAAACCATGCCGTACGAATGATAATGGCAGTACGGGCAAATTTCATTACAGCTTTTTCCCCGGCAAGTTTGGTGGTTCCATAAACAGATTTTGGATCGGGTACGTCAGTTTCTGTATAGGGTTTATAGTTGGTTCCATTAAAAACATAATCAGTGGAAATATGAATCAGTATTGTGTTGTTTTTAGAACAAGCCCGGGCCAGATATTTTGGGGCGAAGGCATTAATCTGTTCGGCCAATGACGGTTCATCTTCAGCTTTGTCCACGGCAGTATAAGCTGCACAGTTAATACAATAGTCAAAAGCCCTTTGGCCGATAAATTCATGAACGGCACTTTCATTGGTAAGGTCCAGTTCTTCCACATCAGTATAAATAAACTGAAAATCAGGGTATTCGGGTGCCAGTCTCCGGATTTCCGAACCCAATTGTCCTTTGCTGCCGGTTATTAATATATTTTTCATGAAAAAATTAAATACTGGAGTCTTCTTTTAACAATTGATCAAAATAGGCAATAGTTTTTTTCAACCCTTGTTCCAGTGGGATTTTTGGTTCCCATTTCAATTTTTCTTTGGCAAGGTTTATATCCGGTTTGCGTTGCATGGGGTCATCGGCAGGTAACGGTTGAAAAACGATTTTCGACCTGCTGCCTGTCATGTCAATTATTTTCTTGGCCAGTTCCAAAATTGTGAATTCACCCGGATTACCCATATTGACAGGCCCGATAAAATCATCTTCGCTATCCATCATTTTTACCATTCCGTTGATTAAGTCATCAATGTATTGAAAACTACGGGTTTGTTGCCCGTCTCCGTAAACGGTGATGTCTTGGCCTTTTAATGCCTGAACAATAAAATTGGAAATTACCCGTCCATCGTGTGGATGCATATTGGGGCCATAAGTGTTAAAAAGCCGGACAATTTTTATCCTCACATTATTTTGGGTATGATAGTTCATAAACAGGGTTTCGGCAACTCTTTTCCCTTCATCATAGCATGAACGCAAACCAATGGGGTTTACGTGTCCCCAGTAGTTTTCGGTTTGGGGATGAACCCGGGGGTCGCCATATACTTCACTGGTGGAAGCCTGTAATATTTTAGCCCGGATTCTTTTGGCCAGTCCCAGCATGTTAATTGCGCCCATCACGGACGTTTTCACTGTTTTAATTGGATTATATTGGTAATGAATGGGGGAAGCCGGACAAGCAAGATTGTAAATTTCGTCAACTTCCACAAAATAGGGACTGGTAACGTCGTGTCTGACAACTTCAAAATATGGGTTGTCCATCAAATGGATTATGTTTTTCTTTTGTCCTGTGAAGTAATTGTCGAGGGAGATGACTTCGTTGCCTTCTTTCAGGAGCCTTTCACAAAGGTGGGAGCCGACAAATCCGGCTCCTCCTGTAACTAATATGCGTTTCATAAACAGTACGGTTAAAAAATCTCCGGACAAAACCACCGGGAATTTTTGTGTTTAAAAGTTTATTTATTTTGATTGCTCCGGCCGATACCAAAGTAATCGAACCCGGCTTCGGCCAACTCTTCCGGATTGTAGATATTCCGGCCATCGAAAATTACTTTGCCTTTCAGCAGCTTATCCAGAATTTTCAGGTTCGGAAATTTGAATTCGGGCCATTCGGTTATCACAAACAAACCGTCGGCATCAATCAGCACTTCGTATTGGTCATTGATGAGTTCTACAGAATCCCCCAGTATCCTTTTTGCTTCATTGATAGCCACTGGATCGTAAGCACGAACTTTGGCGCCTGCCTCCAGCAGTTTTTTGATGATCACCAGAGAAGGGGCTTCGCGCATGTCGTCGGTTTGCGGTTTAAAAGCCAGTCCCCAGATGGCGAAAGTTTTGCCTTTCAAATTGCCGTTAAAATAGTTCATGGCTTTGCCGAAGAGGACGCCCTTCTGTCGTTCGTTCACATTTTCCACCGCTTTCAGTACTTCCATGTCGTAACCGTTTTTGTCGGCAGTCCTGATGAGGGCTTTCACATCTTTCGGAAAACAGGAACCTCCGTAGCCTGTGCCGGGATAAATAAAATAGGGGCCAATCCGCTTGTCCGTTCCGATACCCTTTCTCACCGCGTTGACATCGGCACCCACAATTTCGCACAAATTGGCGATATCGTTCATAAAGCTGATTTTGGTGGCCAGCATAGAGTTGGCAGCGTACTTTGTCATTTCAGCAGAAACAATATCCATAAAAATAACCGGATGTCCGTTCATGGTAAACGGTTTGTATAACCGGTCCATGATCTTTTTTGCTTTGTCAGAATCCAGTCCCACCACAATACGGTCGGGTTTCAGGAAATCTTCCACGGCAGCACCTTCTTTCAGAAATTCGGGGTTGGAGGCTACATCGAAAGGAATGTTTACCCCTCTTTTGCCCAGTTCTTCCTGAATAGCTGCCCTGACTTTTTCTGCCGTACCTACCGGAACGGTACTTTTGGTAACCATTAAAAGGTAGTTGTTCATATTTTTCCCAACTTCATGGGCCACATTCAGAACATATTTCAAATCTGCGCTGCCATCTTCATCGGGCGGAGTACCCACGGCACCAAAAATCACATCGGCACCTTCGAGGTTTTCGGCCAGGTTCGTGCTGAATTTCAGCCGTTCTTTTTCCGTATTTCGTTTAACAAGGTCTTCCAAACCAGGCTCATAAATAGGTAAAATACCTTTTTTCAGGTTTTCAATTTTTTGTTTGTCGATATCAATGCAGGTAACATCAATGCCTACTTCAGCAAAACAGGAACCGGTTACCAATCCTACGTAACCGGTACCTACCATAACTATTTTCATATTATTATTTTTTTGAATAGAATTTCCAAAGATAGAAAATTATCAGAAACAGCACAGGTGTTACTGAACGCTGTACATAAAGCCTATGCCCAGTACTTCTTTCCATTGGAGCCTGTCTCTTTCGGAAATGATAATATTTTGTCCATTAATGTTTTTATAAATGGGAAACACAACGTTGGGATCATATTTCAATTGTACAATCAATGCTGTTGAAATAAATTTGTTTACCTTAAAGGTCAATTCATTATGCCAGTCCATGTCCCATTGCCATCGTTTGGAAGGTTCTTCTTCAAGATAATTGTTGTAAAGGCTGATACGTGTTTTAAAGAGCATGTTTTTCATCACGTTGGCCTGATAACTGCTCAGGATATTTATGCCTACCTCTCCTGTCATGTTTTGTCCCGGTACAATAATGTTTCCGGCTGAATCACACACGGCTTTCTTAACACCAAAGGCTCCCTGGTTTGCCAGGCTTTGGTCAAGGACAAAAGTTATTTTCCCGGCAAAGGGGCTCATAAACAGATTGAAATTTTTTCGGGGCTGAAACCTGAACCCCAGCGATACCGTCAGGTATCCCGGAGCCATAAAGTTTGAAATCTCATGAATAAAGTCGGGATTTTGATAACCTTTCGAAAATTGTGTTTTGAAAGAAACAACGCCGGAAAAATACCATTTTTTTGAAAACTGATTGGAAAGGGAGAATAAAAGATCCAGCTTGTCATCAGTTTTCTGTACTCTTTTATGCATATAGCCTACCAGGCCGTAAGCCAGGTGTGCGGAATGGTCAAAAGAGAACCTCCCTTTTTTGTATTGCAGCTGGTAATCTACAGACGCACGTCCCGAAAGGGAACTTTCGCCACCTGCTGCCCAGTTGTTGAATGAGATTTGATTCAACATAATGGCATAATTGCCTTTGTATGTCCAGTGTTTCGTGGTATCAACCTTTTTTTTGTATATGGTATCATTGGGAAGCCCTGCATATGCTTTGGCCGAAAAAAGTGCAAATACCAAAAGAAAAATACCAAACTTCATTTTACTCTCCTGTTTTTTAATCCTTACTTCTTCATCAAACAATGCAATTTATTTGCCCGAATATAAAAACAGGGGAACATTTTGTCTGTGTTACCCTTTGGCTGGTGTGGGCAAATGTTTTGTGCTGATACAAATGTTATTTCAACCATTTATTTAACCATTTAAAAAAGGTCCGTTGCCATAAAATGCCATTTTGTGGTTTCAGCACCCAATGGCTTTCATCGGGAAAATAGAGGAATTCTGCCGGCACATGCCGCAGGATGGCGGCATCAAAGGCCTGCATGCCTTCTGTGACGGGGATCCGGTAATCCAATTGAGAATGGATTACCAAAATAGGGGTGTTCCAGTTCTGCACAAAGTTACTGGGTGATGCCATGGCATAAGTGCGTTGGGCCACTTTGTTGGATTTGTCCCAGAACGGCCCTCCGAAATCCCAGTTAACAAACCACATCTCATCGGTTTCAAGATACATCGACTCCAGGTTGAACATGCCATCGTGGGCAATGAAGACTTTGAACCTGTGGTTCAGGTTGTGGCCGGCGATCCAGTAAACAGAATAACCGCCGAAGGAGGCTCCGACAGCACCCAACCGGTTTGCATCAATGTAAGGCTCTTTTTTCAGCGAATCGATGGCACTAAAATAGTCTTTCATAGCCTGGCCGCCGTAATCTCCGCTGATTTCTTCTTCCCATTTGGTGCCAAATCCGGGAAGCCCGCGCCGGTTAGGGGCCACAATAATATAGCCGTTGGCAGCCATAATCTGGAAATTCCATCGGTACGACCAAAACTGGCTGACCGTACTTTGCGGGCCACCCTGGCAGTACAACAGGGCAGGATATTTTTTGTTCGGGTTGAAATGCGGCGGGTAGATCACCCAGGTGAGTTCCCGTTTTCCATCGGTAGTCTTTACCCAGAATTTCTTAACTTTTCCCATGGTAAGCTGGCTGAGCAAACTTTTATTGGTAAATGTAACCTGACGGGCAGCGCCATTTTTGGCGTTCACGGCATAAATTTCTGTGGGCATAGACATGCTCATGCGGGTGGCGTACAGTGTATTGCCATCCGGAATAACACCGATATAATCATGAATACCTCCGGTAACTTTGGTGATCTTATCTGTTTTCACATTTAACCGGTAAATATCATCCCTGGCATGCCAGTCGCTGATAAAATAGACATATTTCCCATTTTTACTCCATTGAAGTCCATGGGCATTTTGATCGAAATTTTTGGTGTAATCGGCTTTGTGACCTGTTTTCAGGTTCATGATAAAAAGCCTGTTTTTGTCTGATTCATAACCATTGTGTTTCATACTTTCCCATGCCATGTATTGGCCATTGGGCGAAAATACCGGTGCCACATCATAACCCATCATGCCCTTGGTCATATCCACGGTGGTTTTTTTGGCCACATTGTAAAAATAAATATCTGAATTGGTAGAAAGGGTAGAGGCCAGGCCTTTTAATTTTTTACAGGTGTAAGCGATGATTTTGGAATCGGGGGTCCAGTTGATTTGTTCGATACCCCCAAAAGGTTGCAATGGACACTGATAAGGTTCTCCCTTCATAATATCTGTGATGTTTTTCAGGGAATGGCCATCATAGTCGGCAACAAAAACATGGCTGTAACTGTCAACCCATTTGTCCCAGTGCCGATACAACAGGTCGGTGTAAATGCGTCCGGTAGTTTTGGGCAGGTCGGGATAGATTTCATTCGGGGTTTTATCTAATTTTACCTCAGCGGTAAAGAGTATTTTTTTTCCATCAGGTGAATACTTAAAGCCGGTTATTCCTCCCTTGAAATGTGAAATTTGAACCGGATCACTGCCATCCGGGTTCATTTCCCAAATTTGCATGGAACCGCTTCTCGGCGAAAGAAATCCGATTTTTTTTCCATCCGGGCGCCAGACGGCATTGTATTCACTGCCGACAGTATGGGTGAGTTGTTTCAGGTTTTTGCCATCCACATCAATACGGTAAAGTTCCCGGTTTCCTTTGTTTTGTACTTTGCTGTAATAAGTCACCCCGTAAACCAGGGTTTTGCCATCAGGCGAAAGTTGTGGGTCACTCAGCCGCCCGAAAGACCACAATACTTCCGGTGTCATTAAATCACTGGTAAGTTTGAGGTGGGGTTTTTCGATAAGTTTGGGGCGGGGCTGTTTCACCACGCTTTTCTGGTTGCATGCGGAAAAACCAATCAGAATGACGAGTAAAAAAATGACATATTTTTTCATGATTTGGTTATTTTGAATGAAGGAACAAAAATAATCAATTGTGGTGGTAAATGAAAGAAAAGGGCAGATTAAATCAATAAAAATGTGGCAGAAACGGGCATAAA
This sequence comes from Bacteroidales bacterium, assembly GCA_027018745.1. Classification (GTDB taxonomy): domain Bacteria; phylum Bacteroidota; class Bacteroidia; order Bacteroidales; family F082; genus Sulfidibacterium. The sequence goes on from JALUYM010000444.1 coordinate 7,871, forward strand.
ACGGTGTACTTGTTTTGTGTTTGATGTGTTGAGCTAAAAATTTATTTTAAATAAATCAGCAGGGGGACACCCGAAAGGTTTACTTGTAATTTACGGTTGGTTTCACCGAATGGGATATTTTGACGGGTGAGAACAGAAATAATTTTTAAAACGTTTCCGGGGAGGGAAATAGTTTCCAATTGTTTTCGGAATGTTTGTGAAGGGATGGGGCGCCAGGCGATAACTATCTCTTTCCCCGTGAGATAATCTTTTAATAAATAAGCATATACGTTTTTGTTTTCGCTGATAATTTTTTCAAAATGAAAATGGCCGATGGCCTGTTGCAGGAAAGCAAAGGTTTTAAAGGAAAGTTTTTCGCGAAAGCCGGTTTTGTACGAACCACAAAGCCCTGAACGGTTATGAAGAAATGATTTGTATGGGATATTGGCGAAATAGTACCAGTAAAACTGACGGGCGCCAAGACGCCAAAGGATCATGGCCATGCGGACGCCGTAAACAGCCTGTGTTTTTTCGGAAACACATTCGCTGTGGGTACAATTTTCGCCGGCACCGTTGCTGTCGAATCCAAATTCTGTTACATAAACGGGTTTTCCCGGCATGTTAATATTCCTGAAACGCACCAGGTTGGACAAAGACCAGGTTCCCGAACGCGGGTCTTCGGGATTAACGGCTGTACGCTTGCCATTTTCCTGAAAAACATAAGAGTAAATGTGGGTATTTAGTCCGGTTACATTTTTTGCAGAAGAAGTATTTAAGTACCGGGCAATGTAATTGTTGTTGTCGTTGTGCGGGTCATAAGCCTGGACGGCACAGGGCAACACCGGTATTTTTGAAACGGATTGGATACCGGCGCTCATGCCCGACAGTATTTTCCGGTAAGTTGAGGTGTTGTAATCCCATGGTTCATTTCCTATTTCGATCATGTTGACAAGGTGTTCTTTACGGCAGAAATGTACTGCATATGCCTTACCAAAGGCAAAGGCTTCCCGGTAAGGATTTGTCCATAAGGTGTCGGGAAAATTTTCCTGTTTAAACTGCAGCGTAATATCAATATGGAAGCCATCCTTTTTCCATGTTCCGTATTCCCGGTTCCAGTTAAGCCATTTTTTAGCCGGGGTTCCTCCACCGGCAGCCATCTTTGCAAAATCCGGAATTTGTTGTGGACGGAGCATGTCCCAGTTGAGGGGTTCATAACTGCGCAGGTTTTTGGCCACTGCAATGAATTTTTGCGGGCCTGTTCCCGGTTTCAACCGGTCGGAATAAACGCTGTAACCCCATCCCCAAAAGGTATTGATGCCAAAAGCCTGTGAAAAAGTATTTTCTGATGGACGGGCAACCGGAGGCCGGCCGTAAGGGCCATATTGGTTATAAGCATCAAATTCCCACAAGGCTGCTTTTTGGTAATTACGCAAAGGCAGGGTAAACACGATTTTCAGGTATCTTGCCTGTATGTTTTTTTTCAGTGGCTGATATAAAAACGGGATTGCTTTTGGGTTCAGGTTTGTCACCAGATGCCAGTGTTGTTTGTCTGTACTGGCCAGCACACGAATGGCCATTACCGAAGTACTGTTTAACTGCCGGCTGCTGATCCAGCCGATGTTCCGGATTTTCCCGTAATCGAAAAGTACGGTTTCGACAGGGAAATGTTGGAGGGCAGCCAGTTCGAAAAGCTGAAACGAGGTACTGCTTTTTATCCGGATTGTAGTGATCTTTGCTTTGGTTTTTATTATAAAATTCTTGATTTGGAAATTATCCGATGGCGTATATTTAAAAAGGATGCTTTGATGTTTAACCGTTTGAAGAATAAGAAACAATGTGTCTTTTACGTTTGCTTTCAGACTCACCAGCAGGAGGGAAGAAAAAGGATGAAGCCGCAGGGACAGTTGACCGCTCCGGATTTTCTCATATGAGTTGGTGTTGCCGTCAAATGCGGAATTTTGTAATGGGAGGTCGGGCTGAAGTGTGAAATGCTTCCGGTCCAGAAAATAGTTCAAGTCTTTCCGTGCAATGTAATGATGGGGCAGGGGATTGCCCGATTGCCAAAAAGTATGCGGATTGTTGTCGGTGATATATTGAGCATTTTGTCCGGAGCTGACGGTTACTTTTGCGGGATAAGGCCGAATTAGTCCGGCATCCGGTTGCCATTGCTGGGCAATAAGGGAAACAGAAAAAATCAGGAAGAAAAAAGTCAGGAAAAACTGTTTTGTCATATTTGCTGTTTTGTTTTACAAAATAAAACGTTTTTGCCTGATGGTTGTTGTCCTGTTTCAGAATTAATTTCGTTGACGGAGACAGGAAATTTTATTTCTTTTTTGCTCTTTCTTTTTTCAGCCAGTCATACCATTGGTCCATCCCTTTTCCGGTAGTCGCCGACACCTCAAAAAATTTTAAATGGTGATTGACCTGCATGGCATATTTTTTTGCATTGTCTACATTAAAATCTACATATGGAAGCAGATCAATTTTGTTGATAACACAAATATTTGCTGACTGGAACATGTCGGGGTATTTAATGGGTTTGTCATCTCCTTCCGTAACGCTAAAAAGAACAATTCGGATATTCTCGCCAAGGTCAAAAAGGGCGGGACACACCAGGTTGCCCACATTCTCAATCATGACAACAGAATTTTCCCCGGGTTCAAGTTTTTTGAGTGCTTTATGGATCATGTCGCTGTCCAAATGGCATCCGTGTCCGGTATTTATTTGGATGACCGGCGTACCGATGATTTTAATACGTTGTGCATCCTGAAAGGTTTGTTGGTCGCCTTCAATGACATAAAACGGGATTTTCCCTTTCAGGTCGCTGAGTGTTTTTTCAAGGAAACTTGTTTTCCCCGAACCGGGGGAACTGACCATGTTCAGGGCGAGGATGTTTTTTGCCTCGAAAAAGCCCCTGTTTTGCATGGCCATCAGGTTGTTGCTTTGCAGGATGTCCTGTTCCAGTTCTACCACTGTTTTGGCCTGGGTATGTGCAGTGTGTTGATGCATTTCCTGGTCATGGTGATGATGGTGCAAATGAGTTTGCTCAGGATGGCGTTCCTGCATTATGGAAAGTTCTTCGGGGTTTATTTTTCCCGGTTTGGCAATCAAAATGTTGTTTTCTGTGGTATTGCCACATCCGCATGTCATACACATAACGTTTTGTTTTTAATTTTTTATTACAACTATTCTTTTAATCCTTAACTCTTTACCCGAAATGATACTGCAAAAAGGGTTGCCACATTCCGGACAGGCATCAAAACTGCTTTGGGCAATGAAAGTTTTTCCACAGACAGTGCATTCAGCTTTTGCAGGTGGACGGTTTATTTTTAGTGTTGTCTTTTGCAGGATACTTTTGGCTGTTCCGGCATCCCATGCAAAATAAAAAGCTTCCATCTCCACTCCGGAAATCATGCCAATATCCAGTTCAATGGATTCAACTTCATCGGCCTGCTGCTTTCGGCATTCCTTTTCCACTGTTTCCATAATGCTCATAACTATGGACATTTCATGCATTTTACTTTGTTTTAAAAAGTTTCTTCAAAATCTCTTTTCATATATTGAATACGTTCGAAGCGGGCGTCGGTGGTTTGATAATCCAGTGATTTTCCGCGAAAGTCATCTAAAGTTTTAAAATTATGCTCTTTCATCCAACTTTTTAATCCATCAAGGATTTTTGCAAGGTGTGGGATGCCGTTTTGGAAAAGTGTGGAACAGATTTCCACTGCTTTGGCACCAACCAGAATTTGTTTGATTAATGCTGTGTCGTAATGGATACCGGTGGAAGCTACCAAATCACAGGCAATTTTATGACCGCTCAACAGGGCAATCCATCGTAACGGGAGGCTCATTTCTTCGGGGGATGAGAAATGTTCGCGGCTGACTACTTTGAGGGTTTCAATATCAATATCGGGGCGGAAATAGCGGTTAAAAAGTACCAGACCGTCAGCACCGGCTTCTACCAGCCGGTTAATGATAGTGCAAAGATTGGTGAAAAAGGGCCCCAGTTTTATAGATACCGGAATGCTTACCTCCTGTTTTACTGTTTTCAGGATTTCTACATAAAGGTCTTCAATTTTCGAACAGGTCATGCTGTTGTTAAATGGAAAAATGGAGATATTCAGTTCCAGCGCATCGGCACCGGCCTTTTCAATTTCGCGGGAGTACCGGGGCCATATATCGGCACTTTTGCAGTGAATACTTGAAATTACAGGTACCGTTGGATCCAGTTTTTTAGCAGCTTTTACAAACTCCAGGTAATGCTCAAGAATGGCTTCCCTGGAAAGGTTCATGACTTTTTCCCGGGCATCGGAGTACCAGAAATAGACTTCATTTTCTTTGCTTTGTTTCATCCTGGCTTCCACGCGCAATTGCATTTGTTCTTCAAAAATAGATTTGAGCACAATGGCACTGGCGCCATAACTGATACATTGGCGTATGGTTTCCAGGTCGCCGGTAAGCCGGGAGCTGCTAATGATAACGGGGTTTTTTAATTTTAATCCCATGTAAGAGGTGGAGAGATCCATGTTTTTGTTTAATTACTTGATAAATCGTTTGTTATAAGTGTTGTAACAGCCTTAAAACTTTTGTCAAGGTTTTGGGTTGCTTTTTCGGTAAGCCCTTCCTGCATGCCCCATTTATAACCCTGAATATGAAGCAGGAGGCTCTTGGGGGTTTTCCCGAAAAGTGTCTGGCAAAGATGCAGCACATAAGCGGGTGATACGGCGTGCATGGTAAACTCCAGTTGTGTGGAAGACGGTTTCAGCAGGGTAAGGTCGTATTGCAGAATGTTTTCTTGTGAAGCATCGGCAAAGATTACCTGGTCGTAATGCGAAATTTTTTCCGCATCTTCAATGTTTAACTGGTAATTCATATCCACATCAACAGCTCCGGGAAAATGCTCTTCGGCCCATTGCTTTACCCTTCTGGCACACAGTACCCCCAGGGCGTCATCCTGGCGTCCCGGGTTGCCATAGCCATAAACCAATATCTTTTTCATGATGGTTAGTCTTTTATTTTGTGATCCAAAACATGTCCGTCGGGTCCCACCAATGTCATTTCCAGGGGCATTTGGCCCAATGCGTGGGTAGCACAGCTGAGACAGGGGTCATATGCCCTGATAGCCACCTCCACGGCATTCATCATGGGCTCGGTAATGGTTTCCTGTCCGTTCATAAACGCACGGGCCGTACTGGCTACAGACCGGTTCATGGGCTCGTTGTTGTTGGTGGTTGAAACAATGAGGTTGGCCATGGTGATCAGGTCGTTTTCGTCAATTTTATAATGATGAAAAAGCGTACCGCGAGGCGCTTCAATCACCCCGACCCCTTCGAACTGTTTTTCTCCTTTTACCACGAGGTCTTCGTTTTGCAGATCAGGATCCTGCAAAAGGTCGCGAATAACCTCGGCGGCGTGCAGCACTTCAATAAGCCGTGCCCAGTGGTAGTGCAGGCTCATGTTGTTGGGTTTGCCGTGCGTATAGGCTTTAAATTCTTCAAATTCTTTTTGTGCCAGTGGCGTAGGAATAAAATCACAGGTGTTTAGCCGGGCCAGCGGACCCACGCGGTACCAACCCTTTTCTTTGCCCAGGTGTTTCAGATAGGGAAATTTCATATAACTCCAGCTGCGCACCTCTTCTTCAATGTAATTGTAATATTCATGGTAATCCACATCATTAAGAATGCGTTTTCCGTTGGGGTCTACTGCCCGCAATACACCATGATAAATGTCTAAAGCACCATCTTTGCGCACCAGGCTTAGGTGGTTGGAGGGAAAACGGGCAAATTCATCTACTTTGGCGCGGTTTTGTTTGTGATAACCTTTGAAAAATTCCAATGCCGAGAGAGACCATTCCACCATTTTGTCGGCATTGAGCGGATCGGGACCTTTTAGCAGCCGGTCCCGTTCGTCGGGGCTTAAATTTTTGTTAATGCCCCCCGGAATGGCTCCTGTACCATGTATCTTTTTGCCGGCGGTTACCTTGATGATTTCCTGGCCGAATTTTCGCATCATTACACCTTGAACTGCCAGCGCTTTATTGGTTATGGCTACGCCAACAATGTTTCGCATGGCAGGGTCCCCATCAATACCGAAAAGAAAATCGGGGGAGCTTAAGTGAAAAAAGTGGAGTACATGTGACTGGAAAAACTGGCCATAATGCATCAGACGGCGCATTTTTTCTCCCACAGCTGTCAGACCATCCCCGTTTCCGGCCCCGACAATCACGTCCAATGCTTTGGCAGCAGCAATGTGATGGCTGACCGGACAAATGCCGCAAAGGCGTTGCACCAGCACCGGTGCTTCCCAATAAGGCCTTCCCTGAACAAAACGTTCGAAGCCGCGAAATTCAACAATATGCAATCTGGAATCCACAACTTCGTGGTTGTCGTTTAACTGTATGGTTACTTTTCCGTGTCCTTCCACGCGTGTTACAGGTTCTATGGTTATTTTTTTTGGCATAACATTTTATTTAATCAAATTTGACAACTTCATACGGCATTTCCATTGGATTTTCTGTGATGAGCGCATAAAGTGCATTCCAGATGAGATCGGCACGGGGTGGACATCCGGGAAGGAAATAATCTATTTTTACTACTTCATGGCAGGGGTAAACCTTATCGAGCAATAGTGGAAGTTCTTCGTCGTTAGGGATAATGTGTTCATGGTTTTCCTGAACCGTAGGCCCGTCGAGATAAGCTTCGTTCAGGCACTCCTGAATGGGGATGCCGTTGCGCATGGCCGGCAGCCCGCCCATAATGGCACACTCTCCAAGCGATACCAGAATTTTACAGTTTTCCCTGAAATATTTTAAAATCTGTGTATTTTCGCTGTTGCAGCAACCTCCTTCTATTATGCCGATATCTACCGGTTGGGTGAATTTTTTTATGTCATCGATAGGCGATTTGTCAAATTCCACCAGTTCAATGAGGTCTAAAATACGCTCATCAATGTCGAGGATAGACATGTGGCAGCCAAAACATCCGGCCAGTGAGGTGGTAGCTATAATTTTTTTGTTCATGCGGTGGTTGTTTAAGATTGATTTTCAATTTCGCTTCCAATAGGCTGCTTGTCATATTTTCGTGTTCCAATGGGCTCATCAAAACCTTTTTCTTTGTAAAGGATGGAACCTACCGGACAGTTTTCCATGGCTTTTCTGGCCAGATCGTCAGGCATGGCAGCTCCCAGTACGGGGTCGAGAACTACTTCCAGGTGTTGCCCCCGGTTTTTGTAAGCAAAATAATGGCGGCCTTTTTCATCGCGAATGGTTTTGATACAGCGTTTGCAGGCGATGCAACGGTTTTGTTCTTTTATGATTTTGGGACTGGAGGCATCTACTTCTTTGCGTGGGAAGCTGTATGGAAAACGCGGTACCAGCATTTTAAACCGGTATGCCAAAGCCTGAAGTTCACAGTTTCCGCTCTTTTCGCAGGTCGGGCAAAAATGGTTCCCGCTCACAAATAACAGCTCAACAATACTTTTTCGCAAGTCATTCAGCTCCGCTGAATTACTTTCTATTTCCATGCCTTCTGCTATGGGAGTAGTACAGGATGTCATCAGCCGGTTGTTAATCTTTACTGTGCAAATTCTACAGCACGCTTTTGGGTCTGTTCCTTCAAAATGACAAAGGGTAGGGATATAAATCCCATTTTCCCTGGCGGCTTCTACTATTGTACTGCCTTTTGGTGCAAAGATAGTTTTCCCATCAAGGCTGATTTTGATTTTATTTATTGGTCCTTCCATGTTTCGGAGGTTTTAAAATGGTGAAATACAGGTTTTCTGTGTACATATTTTTTTGTTTCTTTAGTGGCTTCATCCAGGTTGAATCCACTGTCGAATTGTGTGAGGCTTTGGATACGCTGTTCGTATAAATGCCGGAAATGAAAGATAGAGGAGAGAACAGGGTTCCCTGCAGTCTGCCCCAATCCACACCTGCTGGCTTTCAGTACCTTGCCCCAGTTAAGCAAATCATAAATATCTTTCCGGATGCCATGACCATCTAATATTTTCCGAAGTTTGTTTTTCATAATTATCGGCATGTTCCGGCAGGTAGAACACGAACCGCACGATTCTTCAATGAAAAAATCCATGAAATTCATGACCACTTCGCCCAGTAAATCGCGATGGTTATTGAAAATAATGATGGAGCCACCGGTAGGCAGGTCGGAATAGCTCAGTTTACGGTCGAAAAATTTTTCGGCTATCATCATTCCTGAAGGTTTATACCATTTCATTAATTCACTATTGTCCATGTTTCCGGCATCTTTCATGCCGATCATCATTCCGGAAGGGCCTCCTACCTGAATGGCCTGGACATTTTCGGCTCCGCTCATGGCGATGATTTCCCGAATAGTCGTTCCCCATTCCACTTCGTAAATGCCGGGAAAACGGCAGTCGCCCGAAATGCTGAGCAACTTTGTGCCCAGCGAGTCTTTGGTACCGAAACCGGCATACCATTCTGCCCCGTGGTGTAAAATTTTAACTGCAGTGGCGAGGGTTTCTACATTGTTTACGATAGTGGGATAACCGAGATATCCTTTTTCCACCGGAAAGGGAGGTTTGTCACGCGGTTCGCCACGTTTGCCTTCCAATGATTCGATGAGTGCTGATTCTTCCCCGCAAACATAAGCGCCTGCCCCCGATTGAATACGTATGTCGAAATTAAAACCCTGAACCCCGCCAATGTTTTGTCCGAGAAAGTGATTTTTCCTCATTTCCGTCAGTTTACGGTTCAAGAACTTCAGCAGATACCTGTATTCATATCTCAGATAGAGCAATCCAATGTCGGAGCCTGTGGCATAAGCGGCCACTACCATACCTTCAAAAACCAGGTCTGCATACTCGGTGAGCAGCACACGGTCTTTAAAAGTACCCGGTTCACCTTCGTCGGCATTACAAATGATGACCCTGTGTTTCCCTTCGGTGCGGCGGCCAAAACGCCATTTCATCCCGGTGGGGAAACCCGCACCGCCACGACCTCTCAAATTGGAGGCTTCTATTTCGGCAACGATGTCCCCGGGTGTATATTCTTTTAGTTTTGTTGTCAGAAAAGTAAAAGGGATATAATCTTTTTTCAGTATTATGGATTTCTTTCTGATGTGGTTGCTGACCATGGATTTTACATCGGGATCTGCATTATTGCCATCGCCAAAGTTTTCATACATGAGTTCGTCAGTCGTTTTGCCGGCACGCATGTCTTCAACTAAATGTTTTACCCGGTAAGGGGTAAGATGAGTGAAGATTTTGTTGTTGATAATAGCTGCCGGTTCCTGGTCATTCATGCCGATGCACGAAGTGTTGAAAAGACCGAAAAGGCCATCCCGGGATACATTTCCAAACGAAGTTTCGCAACATTGTTCGAAAGCTTCTTTCACTTCAGCGCGGCCGTTCATGACAGCAGTAATGCTGTTGTCCAGATAAATATTGTACTTTCCCCTTGGTTTTGATGAGAAAAAATGGTAAAAAGAAACAGTTTCCTGTACCTGTGCCATGGAAATACCCAGTTTTTGCGACAGGTCAAGCATGTTTTTCCTGCTAATATAACCTTGTGTTTCGTTGATGGATAAAAGTATGTCCATTAACCGGTTTTTGTCATTTCCAAATGCGTTTTGATTTATTTCTTGTTTTATTGTCATTCGGTAATTGTATTTATGTTATTTTTGCCCTGTTAATAAATTCACAGCAAAGATAAAACTATTTTTGTGAGTCTACTAACAGCTAACAAATTTAAAATCTGTTTAAATTAGCAGTGTAAAAATGGCAGATATAGCTTATAGAATTGAAATCAAGGGCCTGGTACAAGGTGTGGGCTTTCGTCCTTTCATATATCGGCTTGCCACGCGTCATGCCATTCGCGGGCATGTTGAAAATAATAATAAGGGGGTCCTTGTCAGGGCCGAGGGAGATAAAAAGGCTTTGCATTTTTTTATTCGTGATATCCGTAAGGATGCCCCTGAAGCTTCACAGATTCTTTTTATCAATATTAAAAAAGAATTGGTGAAGGGTTTTCCTGATTTTTCAATTGGTGCCAGCCATTCTTTTTCTAATGAGATAACAGAGGTAAGTCCCGATATCGCTGTTTGTGATGACTGTCTTAAAGATATGAAAACGCAGCCACATCGGCTGGATTATTCTTTTATAAATTGCACTCACTGCGGTCCGCGTTTCAGCATTATTAAATCTCTTCCTTACGACCGCAATAAAACAACCATGGCACCATTTAAGATGTGTGAAGAATGTCGTTCTGAATACACTGATGTGTCGGACCGTCGTTTTCATGCGCAACCGGTGGCGTGCAACCATTGTGGCCCTGCTTATTCGCTCCATTTGCCGAACGGAGAGGTTCTGGAAAAATTTCCGGATATTTTAAACAGAATAGCGGGGTTGCTGGATTCCGGAAACATCATTGCCTTAAAGGGGATGGGGGGTTATCACCTCGCATGCAATGCCTTGGATGAAAATGCTGTCCGTCTGTTGCGTATCCGAAAAAACAGGGAAGGGAAGCCCATGGCTGTTATGTTTGCTAACATGAAAGCTGTCAGAAAGTTTCTTTACGTCAGCCCCTGGGAAGAAAAACTGTTGAATAGCTGGCGGCGTCCCATTGTTTTGATGCGGGTGAAGAAACCTTTGCCTTTTTCTGTCAGCAAGGGGTTGGATTCGGTGGGGGGAATGCTCCCTTATATGCCGTTCCATTACCAGCTTTTTGAAAAGCTGAATACGCCGGCACTGGTTATGACCAGCGGAAACCTTTCAGGGGAACCGGTACTGACTGATGACCAGGTGGCATTAAAAAAGTTCAAAAGCATTGCCGATGCCGTGCTCACTTATAACCGTGAAATTTATAACCGGGTAGATGACTCGGTTACTATGGTAGTGAACGGTATGGAAAGGCTGATCCGTCGTTCACGCGGGTATGTCCCCTCTTCGATTACGATGAAACAGCAAACCGAAGGTATTTTTGCTGTCGGGGTCGAATTGGTGAACTGTTTCGCCCTGGGTAAAGGAGATAAAGTATTTTTAAGCCAGTATATCGGTGATCTGAAAAACCCCGAGACCCTTGGTTTTTATGATGAATCTTTTCAGCATCTCAGTCAATTGTTTCGTTTTAAACCTTTACTTGTGGCAGCTGATCTGCATCCTGATTATTTCTCCACCAGGTTTGCCAAAGAAACCGGGATGCCTGTAGAATTTGTTCAGCATCACCATGCCCATATTGCTTCCTGTATGGCGGAACATTATTTGGACGAAAAAGTAATAGGGGTGAGTTTTGATGGAACCGGCCTGGGAACAGATGGGAAAATATGGGGCGGAGAGTTTTTGGTTTGTGACTTATCGGGTTTTGAACGGCCATTTCATTTTGAATATGTTTTGCAACCGGGCGGTGATGCGGTAATACATCAGCCCTGGCGGATGGCGGTTTCTTATCTTTATCATTATTTCGGAGAGGACTTCCTGAGGCATAATTACCAAAAATTCTTTTCTTCCGTTGACAGGGAAGCTTTTGATATGGTTTTGGTTATGTTAAATAATAAAATTAACTGTCCCGAAACCTGTAGTGCAGGCCGTTTGTTTGATGCCGTTTCGGCATTATTGAACATTTGTCCGGAGTCTTCTTTTCATGCTGAAGCCCCAATGCGTCTGGAATCAGTGGCTGATGAAAGCATAAGTGCAGGTTATACTTTTACTTTGCTGAAAAAACAGGTTTTTTTTAAACCTGTATTTGAAGGTTTGTTGCATGACATGGAAAGGGGGGAACCGTTGTCCAAAATTGCCGGTAAGTTTCATCAGACAGTGGTAGAAATGATTGCAAAGGTGGTGGATGAAATATCTGCAAAAACCGGACTGAAAAAAGTAGCGCTTTCAGGTGGAAGTTTTCAAAATAAAATTCTTCTGGCCAAAACTGAATTGCTGCTGCAAAAAAAAGGATATAAGGTTTACAGCCAGCAAAAGGTGCCGGCCAACGATGGCGGTATTGCTTTGGGCCAACTGGCAGTGGCTGCCAAACGACGTGTTAAGAAATAAAATAAAAATCAAAAAAAATTATGTGTTTAAGTATTCCGGCAAAAATTGAAAAAATTGAGGGGGAAACAGCGATTTGTTCTATCGGTGGGTCAACATATCAGGCCAATTTACTGATGCTGCAGGTGGAAGAGCTGTGCCCGGGCGACTATGTGTTAATCCATACAGGATTTGCCATACAAAAGCTGGACAGGGAGGAGGCGGAAGCCTCTCTGAAAGCTTTTGCCGAGTTTAAAAATTTAAATGAGCAGATGGACCGTGAAGAACGGATAAAAAACCAGAGACTGATATGAAATATATTGATGAATACAGGGATCGTGATACGGTACAGGCGCTGGCTCAGGAAATAAGAAAGATTTCTACCCTGCGGGTGAAGCTCATGGAAGTATGTGGCGGACATACCATGTCCATCCAAAAGTTTGGTCTACCGGCTTTGCTGCCCGAGACCGTTGAGTTAATATCCGGCCCGGGTTGTCCGGTGTGTGTTACCAGTCGATCATACATTGACAAAGCAGTGGCTTTCAGCCGTCAAAAAGATGTTATAATTACTACTTACGGTGATTTGATCCGCGTGCCTGGTTCGGAAAGTTCCCTTGAAAAGGAACACGCCGCAGGTGCACAAATCCGGGTAGTTTACTCTGTTATGGATGCTTTACAGATTGCCAGGGAGCATCCTGCAAAAAAGGTTGTTTTTCTTGGAATAGGTTTTGAGACTACAGCTCCGGGGTCGGCGGTGGCTATTCTTCAGGCATATAAGGAAAAACTTTCAAACTTTTTTCTTTTCAGTGCACATAAAGTTATGCCGCCGGCCATGGCCGCTTTGATCGATAAAGGGGTGAAAATCAATGGGTACATTGGCCCCGGCCATGTAAGTACAATTACCGGAAAAGGAATTTATGAGGATATCCCGAAAAGGTTTGGCTTGGGGGTAGTGATCAGCGGGTTTGAACCTGTTGACCTCATGCAATCAATATTGATGTTGGTCAGGCAAATTGAGACGGGGCATCCTCGTGTGGAGATTCAGTATAAAAGAGTTGTTAAGCCGGAGGGAAATGTAAAAGCACAGAAAATGCTGGAAGAGGTCTTTGAACCGCGTGATGACTGGTGGCGCGGATTGGGGGTTCTGAAAAAAAGCGGTTTAAAGATACGGGAAAAATATGCTGCTTTTGATGCAGAAGTGAATATCAGCTCCGAGGGGATGGTAGCTTTGCGCGAACCCAAAGGATGTATTTGCGGTGAGGTGCTGAAAGGATTAAAAAAACCTGAAGACTGCCGGCTGTTTGCCAAAGCCTGTACTCCCAGGGATCCGGTGGGAAGTTGCATGGTCTCCAGCGAAGGCGCCTGTCAGGCTTATTTCTTGTATAACCGCTCCTGATTGACTGTGAAGGGATACCTTGGCAATATACGCCTTTTGTTTGGAAAGCATGTATGACACAGGAAAATATAAAAATCATAACAAATTATAAATATATGAATGATACCAAAATATTGATGGGGCATGGCAGCGGTGGGATGATGACCCATGAGTTGATCGAAGGTCTGTTTTTACGCTATTTTGATAACCTGTGGCTACGGCAACAAAGTGATTCGGTTTTGCTGAAATTATCGGGACGAAACCTGGCTTTTACTACTGATTCGTTTGTAGTAGACCCCGTTTTTTTTCCTGGTGGTAATATCGGTAAACTGGCGGTTGCAGGGACAGTGAATGATTTGTCTGTTTCCGGTGCTGTTCCCAGGTATTTGAGTGTGGGTTTTGTTCTCGAAGAAGGCCTGTTGCTCGAACATCTCGAAATAATAGTGAAAAGCATGGCGCAAGAGGCTGCAAAAGCCGGAATTTTTATCGTTACCGGCGATACCAAAGTAGTAGAAAAAGGAAAATGTGATAAAATATTTATCAATACCAGTGGTGTAGGGGAGGTAAAGGAAGAATACTTTGCCATAAGTTCCGGCGAAAAGATACAACCCGGAGATAAAATCATTATTAACGGTGGTATTGCTGAACATGGCATGGCCATTATGGCAGCGCGTAACGACCTGAATATTTCAACGGAAATATTGTCTGATTGTGCTTCTCTCAACGGGTTGATAAAGGAAATTTTGAAAGTTTCAGGGAATGTCCGTTTTATGCGTGATCCTACACGGGGAGGACTGGCAACGGTATTGTCTGAACTGGTACAAAAAAAACCTTTTGGTATCCGGATCGATGAAAAAAAACTGACAGTAGAAGATGCGGTTAGGGGAATATGCGAAATGCTGGGTTTTGATCCGCTTTATGTGGCCAACGAAGGAAAGGTTGTGATAGTGGTTCCTGCTTCAGATGCAGCATCTGTTGTGGAAGCCATGAAAAAGCATCCCCTGGGTAGAAAAACGGCTGTTATTGGTGAAGTTACGGCAGAACATCCCGGAAAAGCCTGGCTTGAAACCAGTGTTGGCGGGAAACGAATGATTGAAATGCTGTCAGGACAACAATTGCCCAGGATATGTTAGCTGCCAAATGTTTCGTAAAATTTTTGTAACTCGGTCGTTACATCCGTGAAAGCAACGTAATGGTTAGGACAACCTGTCCTGGAACAAAGGCTGACCCTGCCACCTGCCTGGAGCACTAATGAAACCATGGGGGCATGGCATGCCTGACATTCTTCTTTGGTATTGAGCTCTTTGTTACAGTGGGGACAGGTAAAGTCTACTATTTCATTTTTTGTCAGGGCCAGGTCTGTTCGATAATCGTAACATTCGTAAATAGAGCACAAATAAATGATGCCCCTGCTGTTTTGATCCTGAATGTTCAACTTAATCGAGGGCTTATTATGAATGAGCTCTTCATGGTCCATAAGAGACTTGCCGCAAAACGGACACTTAACAGATAACGAGATTTGTTTTTTCATGGCTATATCATGTTTTGTTGTTTTCTTGTGCAATATACAAAAAATATTGAATAAAAGATAATTGAATGTTTATTTATTCACAATTAAAAATTATTTTAAGAAATAACCCCCACATAGACGATAAATGCTATTTTTGTCTGACCAAGTAATTGTCCCGTAAGTTTTAGCGGCTGCTTTCGAAATTGTTGTTGGCTTTGGTCAGGTTGAATATTACTATATGAGAAAAATATTACTTTCATTATTGTTGTTTTTGGTGGCTGCATCACTATCGGGGCAAAAAGCTTTTAAAAACAGACCGGGTTTTGGCGTGGAAGCCGGTCCTCAGTTTAGCAGTATACATTATGGCGATTTTATAAATGTTCAGGGGAGGATACCTTTCGGTGTGGAAAATTATTTGCAATATGAAGTTTTTCCTTTGTTCAAAATAAACTTTGGCCTGTCTTCCGCTGTTTCTGATCAAAAACTTGGTATGGGATAAAATCATCGAATAAAATGTGGGAATCATTTATAATTTAAATCTTTATGTTAAACCGAAAAACAAATATATACTCCAATGATTAATAATTTGCCTGCTAATACAGTTGAACGGCTGAGTAATTACCGCCGTACGCTTCTGAATTTGGAAGCGGATAAAAAAACATATATTCATTCGCATCAGTTGGCTCATTTACTGAAGATAAACCCCGCCCATGTAAGGCGTGACCTGATGCTTATCGGTTTTACCGGCGATATCCATAAGGGTTACGAAATTTCTAAACTTATTGAAAGTATTGGAAAGGCCATTGATTGTGTTCATGTGCAAAAAGTTGCTTTTGTAGGGGTGGGAGACCTGGGCAGGGCTGTGGCCGATTTTTTTAACCATCAAAATACCAAATTACAGGTGGCTGCCACATTCAGGATAGGGCAGGAGCCGGGCATTCAGTATCCTGATGTAAAATGTTACAACATAGCGCGAATGAAAGAAATCATGCGAAAAGAAAAAATTGAGCTGTGCGTCCTGGCCGTTCCCAATGATTTTGTTACGGATATTTCTAAGATCATTGTTGATTCGGGCGTCAAAGGGATCCTGAATTTCACCTCTTCCCGGTTGAAGGTGCCGAAAGAAATTTATGTAGAGCATTACGATATGATTTGCAAGTTGGAAAAACTGGCTTATTTTACCAATAAGGATACCTGCCCGGGATTGTAATTTTCTTGAATCCCCGGTTTATTTCTTGAACAGTTTTGGCCTTGGGTAAAGTGTATTCGATTCGAAATGAAAGTATGAAATAAAATTTCTAACTTTACACGTCAAACCAATACCCAAAAAGCGATGAAAAATATTTCTACTTTCTTTTTAACCATTGTGTTAGTGGTTGCTTTCTCTGCATTAGAGGCACAATCCAACCGGTTAATTCCCATCGAAATCCAAAAGGCGTATGCTGCCGGAACAAGGTCTAAAGATGGTGCTCCCGGCCCGAATTATTGGGAAAACCATGCGCATTATCAAATCAATGCCGAGCTCATGGCCGCTGAAAGCAGTCTGAAAGGTACTGAAAAAGTTACCTATTTTAACAATAGTCCTGATACGTTGCATATGTTGGTCATCAGGCTGTATCAGGATTTTTACAAAAAAGGGGGTGCCCGTGCCTGGAGTATCGATCCTGCCGACCTGACCAACGGGGTGCAGATAGATTATATCAAAGTAAATGGCCGGCCTGTAAAAATGCCTGATAAACGATTTGGGTATTATTATAGCACCAACCGGTACATCCGGCTTCCTCATGCCCTGGTGCCGGGAGATTCCCTGGTTTTGACCACCGGGTGGAAGTTCCATATTCCTGAAAAAAGCCGTAACCGTATGGGAAACTATGGCAAAGGACGTTTTTTTGTTGCTTATTGGTATCCCCAAATCAGTGTTTACGATGATATCAGCGGCTGGGACAAGATTGAGTTTAACGGCATTACCGAATTTTATAACGATTTTAATAATTATGATGTACACATTACAACTCCGCCGGGTTATGCTGTATGGGCTACCGGACATTTGGACAATGCCAAAGAAATTTATGCCAAGCCGGTTTTAAAACGTCTCCGCCGTATACAAAAGTCAGATAAAATTTTGGCTGTTATAAACCAAAAAGACTGGAATAAACAGAAAGTACTAAAAAACAAAGGATCTAATACCTGGCATTTTACTGCCCATAATGTGACTGACTTTTCTTTTGCTGCTACATTGCGTTATAACTGGGATGCATCATCTGTTTTGGTGGACTCGGCTACAGGCCGGCGTGTACGGGTGGATGCCATTTATCCTGACTCCTCAAATACTTTTCAGCGTGCTGCTTATTATGCAAGAAAAAGTGTTGAGTTTTTGTCAAGTCAATGGCCGGGATATCCTTATCCGTATGAACACATGACTTCTTTCAGTAACGGGACGGTGATGGGCGGTATGGAAACTCCCATGATGGCCAATGACGGTGATCCGAAAGACAGCCTTTTTACCATTGAACTGGTATTTCATGAAATATCCCATTCTTATTTTCCGTTTTTTATGGGTACCAACGAGCGGAAATATGCTTGGATGGACGAAGGATGGGCTACCTATTTCACAGGCCTTTTCAGTGAAAAGATGACCCCGGGAAGTCATTATTTTCGCCGATATGCCATGCAGTATAGCCATACAAGCGGACGCGAGATGGAAATGCCGCTAATGGTTCCTTCTAACCTTATCTGCAATTTCTCTTATTATCAGGTTCAGGCTTATACGCGGCCATGTCTTGCTTACCGGTATTTACGGGATGCGCTGGGCGATTCCCTTTTTGCAAAAGCCCTCCACGTTTTCATGAACCGGTGGCACGGAAAACATCCGGGGCCTTTTGATTTCATTTATACTTTTGAAAATGTCAGCAGGC
>JALUYM010000445.1 GCA_027018745.1 Bacteroidales bacterium
GGTACGTAAAGACCTGCTGGAAGGGAAAACCAAATTGCTGTATATGGCCCCCGAGTCGCTTACGAAAGAAGATAACATAGAATTTCTAAAGAAAATCAAGATTTCTTTTTATGCCATTGATGAAGCGCATTGTATTTCGGAATGGGGACATGATTTCAGGCCGGAATACCGGAAGTTGCGGCCCATTATGGAGGCTATCGGACAGAAAGTTCCGATTATTGCACTGACCGCCACAGCTACCCTGAAAGTACAGGAAGACATATTAAAAACGCTCGATATTCCCAATGCCAAAGTTTTTAAGTCTTCTTTCGATCGTCCCAACCTTTATTACGAGGTAAGGCCAAAAACCAAAAATGTCATCAAAGACATTATTAAATACATTAAAACACAGCCCGGAAAATCCGGAATTGTTTATTGCCTGAGCCGCAAAAAAGTGATGGAGATTGCAGAAACCCTGGTGGTGAACGGCATTAAGGCTGTTCCTTACCATGCAGGACTGGATGCTGCCACCAGGCGCAATAACCAGGATAAGTTTTTAATGGAGGAGGTGGATGTGATAGTGGCTACTATCGCTTTCGGCATGGGGATTGACAAGCCGGATATCCGGTTTGTGATCCATCATGATATTCCTAAAAGTATTGAAGGTTATTATCAGGAAACCGGACGTGCGGGACGCGATGGCGGCGAAGGAAACTGCATTACTTTTTACAGTTATGACGATATTCAGAAACTGGAAAAGTTTATGAAAGACAAACCTGTGGCCGAACAGGAAATAGCCAAGGAGTTGCTTTTTGAGACAGTGGCTTATGCCGAGTCTTCTGTTTGCCGGCACAAGCTGTTGCTTCATTATTTTGGTGAAACTTACGAAAAGGAAAACTGCGGTGCCTGTGACAATTGTTTGCATCCGAGAGAAAAATTTGAAGGAAAAGATGATGTAAAACTGGTTTTGGAAACGGTGAAAACGTTGAAACAACAGTTTAAAGTAAAATTAATTGCCGACGTTATTTCCGGGAAAAAAAGTGGTGATGTTAAAGCCATTAAACTGGATAAAAACCCTATTTTTGGCCGCGGAAGTGAGAAGGATAGCCGTTACTGGGTGATGGTGATCCGGCAAACGCTGATCCAACGGTTATTAGAGAAAGAAATTGAAAATTATGGCATTTTAAAACTTACCAAATCAGGTGAAGAATTTCTTAAACATCCATATAGTATTATGATTGCAAAGGACCATAATTACGAAACAGGCGACGAAGATAATGACAACATCGTCACCCAGGGTAAAGGACAGAAAATGAGCGGGTCAGATCCCGTTTTATTTTCCATGCTGAAAGATCTGCGTAAAGAAATTTCCCATCAGGAAAATTTGCCCCCTTTTGTTATTTTTCAAGATCCATCCTTAGAGGATATGGCTATTCAATATCCTGTTACCATTGAAGAAATGCAACAAATTATTGGAGTGGGAGTGGGGAAAGCCAAAAAATATGGCCAGCCGTTTTGTGACCTGATTAAAGAATATGTGGAAGAAAATGACATAATGCGGCCCAATGACATTGTCATAAAATCCATTGTTAATAAGTCAGGGCTGAAAGTTTATATTATTAAAAGTATCGACCGTAAACTGCCCCTCGATGACATTGCCCATGCCAAAAATCTTACCATGGATGAAATGCTCACCGAAATAGAACGCATCGTTTCTTCCGGAACAAGGCTGGACATTAATTATTACATCGACGAAAGGATTGACGAATATCATCAGGAAGATATATACAATTATTTTCTTGAAGCCGAAACCGATTCGGTGGAAGATGCTTTGAAAGAACTTGGCGAAGCCGAATACAGTGAAGAAGAAATCCGGCTTATGCGTATCAAGTTCTTGTCTGAAGTTGGAAATTAAGCCATGCACAAAACATTTTTTTTCTTCCTTCTGCTTGCGTTCCTTTTTTCGGGATGCTATAAGGTAAACAAGGATGTGGTAAAAAAACCGGCTAACCTTATACCCAAAGAAAAAATGGCCGATATTCTTACGGATATGGAGATTATCCAGGGGGCTATGACATACAACCGAACACGTTATCCTGAATATGTTAACATTGAAAAAAGCTATTATCAGGTTTTATTTCAACATTATCATGTTACCAGGGAACAAGTAAAAGCCAGTTTTAATTATTACAACAGCCGGGGTGATGAAATGGCCAGGATTTATGACCTTGTTTTGGAAAAATTAGCAGTTAAGCAAAGCATTCTTAACATGAAACAAAAATTGTTGGAAGAAAAAAGGTATCACGTTGTCAACTTATCACAACAATTTCCTTTTCTTTACCGGGAAAACAGTCTCCATACTTTCTGCTACAATCCTTTGTAACTATGTCGTTAATTTCAGGACACCGACGGGTTAAACTGTAGCCAACTCTTCTATTGCCTGATAAAGGTTACCTGCCAAACGGCTTGCTCCAATACGAAACAGTTGGTTGTTTAACCACTTTTCTCCCAAAACGTCTTTAACAAGCAAATAGTAGTTTAATGCTTCATGGGGAGTTGAAATGCCCCCGGCAGGTTTAATACCGACCTTCCTGCCTTCTGATTTAAAATATTCGTTGATGGTATCGAGCATGATTAAAACGGCTTCATGTGTAGCTGCCGGCACGACTTTCCCGGTGGATGTTTTTAGAAAATCAGCACCTCCCTCCAAAGCAATTTCACAAGCCTGACGAATCAGGGCAGGTGTTTTTAATTCCCCGGTTTCCAAAATCACCTTCAAATGTTTATCACCACAGGCTGCCTTATGGGCTTTTACCTCCTGCAGGACAAAATTGGCATCTCCTTCGATTAATCTCCCCCGGCTGATAACCATATCAATTTCGTCTGCACCATGTTCAAGTGCATAGTTTACTTCCATTAAACGGGCCGCCAAAGGAGACTGCCCGCTGGGAAATGCCCCGGCAACACAAGCCGTTTGAATGCCTGTTCCTTTCAATTCTTCCGAAACGGTTCCTGCAAAAACCGGATAAACACAAACAGCTGCTGTTTTGGGTGTCCCCAGTTCTTTGTTTTCAAAGGCCACTGCCTGTCGGCAAAGATTTTTCACTTTTTCAGCGGTATCATTTCCATTTAACGTGGTCAAATCAATCAACCCGAGAATGGTTTTATAAATTGCCAATAATTCATCTGGCTGAAACTGTTGGTTTAGAATATTTTCTGACCGCTGCGTCAGCTCTGAAAGCGAATAAGAATAATGGCTGTATTGCATAATGATACTGGTTTAATTTTTTACAAAAGTAAAAAATTACAGGATTTGCCTGTACAGCCTTTTCCAAATGATGATGGTGCTGATATCGATTGTTTTTTGATAGAAAAAAACGGATAAACATTCCCCGAAAACGGAATTTATCCGGAAATGTACATGTTATCGGGATGGATAAAATTTGTTATATGAGTTGCCCATATAACAAAACATCTTTTAATATACGGGTTTACAATGTTTTAGGCAGATATTGTAAAAACAGCATATAAATTGGCATAACAGTTGCTTTCTTTCACTTATGGAAAAAACAAAACCGGCAGAAAAGAAATCCCGAGAGAAGGTTCATCGTTATTATAAATGTCCGCGTTGTGGATATGTAACGATCATTAAAGATTCTTTTTGTCCGGTTTGTGCAAAAGAAGGGGTAAAAATAAAAGTTAAGGCTTATGGAAACAACGATACAGGTTAATAAGACTTTTTCTTTGGAAGAGTTGGCCCAACAAGGGTTAAAACAACGTGATGTAAAAGAGCTTTCAGCTAAAATTTTTGTTAAAGACGACAAAGTTTATTTCTTTGACCAGACGGACCAGAAGCACTACCGTCTTTATTCCGTTATACACAAGCGATCCTTTTTCCTTTAATCGGGTAGTAATACCCACAAAAGCCCGCCCGCGAAAGCCTTGTTTCGTACCTGTTACAAGGCTTTTTTTATTCCGGGGCTTCTGTGTAATTTTGATCATATTATTCCTTGGAAACACTATTTTTGTAAATAAAACGTTAATTTTGTGTGAAAATTATTTTGTGAATTATTTAAATGATTTTTTTAAACTAAAATAAAAAAATGAAAAAGTATTTTGTAACTGCCGTTTTTCTTTTACTGGCTTTTCCCCTTTTTGCACAATCAGGAGGAATTGCTCCTTCAGAAGGGATAAGCAATACCTGGTTGATGAATGATGTTGAAAATAACAATATATTTAAAGGATATTCTTCCATTGCCGGAAATCCATATTTGAACAGGAACTTTAGATTGGGAGAACTGATCAGTAAGAACAAGGTGAAGTTTGCGAATGCTCCCATGAGATATAATATTTATACAGATAATATTGAATACAAATCGCCTAAAAACAGAATTTACACGCTAAAATATCCTACCGAAGGGGAAGCATATAAAATTGGTGATACGACATTTATCTATTCTCCTTATTATCAGAGAAATAAAAAGTTGTCGATGAGCTATTTTCAGGTACTGGCAAAAGGGCCGAAAGTTATGGGCCTGGTAAGATATTCAGTATACATTCAGCCATTCCAACAGGCAAAACCTTATACCCCTGCCAAACCGCCGCGTTTCTCCAGCAAGAACATTTATTATTATGTTAAGATTGCTGATGCTCCTGCCAGGGAAGTTCCTACGAAGAAAAGTTTTTTGAAACTCTTTCCCGATCAAAAGGGCCCTCTGATACATTTTATTAAAAAAGAACACATCGGCATTCAAAGACAACAGGATTTTATCAAACTTATCAATTATTGTAATAACTTGTTGGGCAAAAAGTAACCGTGGATATTTTTATCTGTTTTGCCTTTCTCTTTTTCCGTTCATAATTTCCATCTGATGGTTGATAGATTCCTGATGGATGGCTTTAAAAGCCCGGTTGATAAATTCGCGGCTAAGCCCTTTTTTTGCTCCTTCTTTAATACTTTTATAGATAATATCCTCCCAGCGTTTATTCTGTAAAATGCTGATGTTATTTCGTTTTTTGTATTCGCCTATGGCTTCTACTACCCGCATACGTTGTTCTATCAAATCAAGGAACTGGTTATCGATCCAGTCGATCTTGCCACGTAGTTCTTCCAGTACGTTCATTTGCTGTTCGTCATGCGGACGGGGACTTCGTAAGATAAGGTGATCCAGC
>JALUYM010000446.1 GCA_027018745.1 Bacteroidales bacterium
TGATGGTTGATAGATTCCTGATGGATGGCTTTAAAAGCCCGGTTGATAAATTCGCGGCTAAGTCCTTTTTTTGCTCCTTCTTTAATACTTTTATAGATAATATCCTCCCAGCGTTTATTCTGTAAAATGCTGATGTTATTTCGTTTTTTGTATTCGCCTATGGCTTCTACTACCCGTATACGTTGTTCTATCAAATCAAGGAACTGGTTATCGATCCAGTCGATCTTGCCACGTAGTTCTTCCAGTACGTTCATTTGCTGTTCGTCATGCGGACGGGGACTTCGTAAGATAAGGTGATCCAGCAGGTTGTCCAGCTCTTCCGGTGTTATTTGTTGTTTGGCATCGCTAAGTGCCATTTTGGGATGGATGTGCGATTCGATCATCAGACCATCGAAATTCAAGTCCATGGCTTTTTGTGAAATGTCAAACAAAAGTTCTGCTTTACCGCCGATATGGCTGGGGTCGTTCAACATGGGAATATCAGGTAGACGGCTTTTCATTTCAATAGGAATTTGCCACTGGGGCAGGTTACGGTAAGTGGTTTTTTCATAAGTGGAAAACCCGCGATGGACCAATCCGATCTTCCTGATGCCAGCCTGATAAATACGCTCAATGGCACCGAACCACAATTCCAAATCGGGATTTACCGGGTTTTTGATCAAGACGCCAATATCGGCGCCTTGAACGGCATTGGCAATTTCCTGGACAGCAAAAGGATTTGCAGTAGTCCGTGCCCCCAGCCACAGTACATCCACACCGAATTTCAACGCTTCGTACACGTGGTTGGCATTGGCAACTTCCACTGTCAGGGGCAAACCGGTTTCCTGTTTGGCTTTTTTCAACCATGGAAGCCCTTTTACACCGACACCTTCAAAACTGTTGGGCCGCGTTCGTGGTTTCCATATACCGGCGCGAAGCATGTTTACTTTTCCTGTTTTTTTTAAACCAAAGGCTGTTTCCAAAACCTGTTTCTCCGATTCGGCGCTGCAAGGTCCTGCAATAACAAAAGGTCTTCTGTTGTATTCTTTCCATTTCAACAAGGGTTTGATATTCAGGTTGTTTGACATGATATGAATTTTTTAAAGTATTTTCTGAATTTTATTGGATTCTTGTATTAGCTGTGTCAGTCTGGCATGATCTTTCTTCCGGATAGCCTGACGAAATTGTCCCAGCTTTTCGATGTATGTGTCCAAAACTTCCAAAACATACTCAGAATTTTGGTCGAAAACCGGAACCCACATTTCTGCTGAGCTTTTTGCCAGCCGAACTGTGGAAGCAAAACCCCCACTGGCCAGGTCCAGAATGCGTTTTTCATCTTTTTCTTTTTCCAAAACTGCCAGTGACAGGGCAAAGGCTGAAATATGTGAAATATGTGAAACATAAGCTGCACTGACATCGTGTTCGTGTGGCTGCATGTAGATCATTTTCATATGAAGGGTTTCATACATTTGTTTTATCAATTTCAAAGCTTGTGGTGAGCTTTTTTCTTTTTCACAAATAATGGCCGTTTTGTAATCGAACAACCGGCTGATGGCTGCCAAAGGCCCTGAAAATTCTGTTCCGGCCATGGGATGTGAAGCCACAAACTGTGCCCGGTTGGGGTGTCCGCTTACCTTCCGCAAAATGCCCGCTTTGGTAGAACCCACATCGGTAATTACTTTGTCCGTTCCCTGGCACATCGTGAGGATTTCGGGCAAAAGTTTTTTGGTTACATCAATGGGCGTGGCAATAATAATGAGGTCAGACTGTTCCACCGCTTCTTTCAGCGGCAGGGTTTCGTCCACCAGTTTGCTCAGCCTGGCAATGTTGGCGTGCTGCGGATTAATGTCCACCCCGATAACTTTGTTTGTAAACTCCCGTTTTTTTAAGTCAAGTGCCATTGACCCGCCGATGAGGCCTATTCCTACAATACATGTATCCATCTTAAAATATGATTTCCTGGTTTATGTTTATTTTTTCTTTTATTCGTGCCCCGGCTTCCTGTAAGCGATTTTTTTCTGTGCAGAGCGAAAGGCGCAGGTAGCGTTTGCCGGCAGTGCCGAAAATAAAACCCGGTGTCAGGAAAACACCTGTATTTTTTAACAGGGTATCAGAGAAAATTTCCGAATTTTCACTTCCTCTGGGAATTTTTGCCCAAACAAACATTCCCGTTTGGTTTTTATCATAACGGCATTGCAGTGTATCCAAAATTTCAAAAGCTATTTTCCTTCTTTGAAGATAAATCCGGTTTAACCGTCTGTACCAGCTTTCAGGCTGTTTCAAAGCTTTTACTGCAGCCAGTTGCAAAGGTTTAAACATTCCCGAATCCATATTGCTTTTCACCTGTAACACGGCCCGGATATATTCGGAATGACCTGCCAGCATGCCCAACCGCCAGCCGGCCATATTATGTGATTTGCTCAGTGAATTGAGTTCCAGGGCAATTTCTTTGGCTTCGGGAATCCGGAGCAGGCTTTTTTGTTCATTGTTTAAAATAAAACTGTAGGGGTTATCATTGATGATCAAAATGTGGTGTTCCCGGCCAAAATCAATCAAAGTTTCAAAAAAACGATACGAAGCGGGTGTGCCGGTAGGCATGTTAGGATAGTTGACCCACATTATTTTTACACCTGACAGGCCTGATCTTTCCAAAGCTTTTAAATCGGGAAGCCAGCCGTTGTTTTCTAATAGCCTGAAATAACGCACCTTTGCACCGAGTAGTCTCGCTACGGCAGCATAAGCCGGATAACCCGGATCGGGAACCAGTACTTCATCACCCGGATTGAGAAACGCCATGGAAATATGCATAATACCTTCTTTGGAACCCATGAGCGGCAATATCTCGTTTTCAGGATTCAGTGTCACGCCGAAAAACCGATGGTACCAGTCTGCGTAAGCTTTTCTTAAAGCGGGAATGCCCGAGTAACTTTGGTAAGCGTGGTTGCCAGGCAGGCGACTTTCCCGAATCAGCGTATCAATAACATCCCCCGAAGGTGCCATATCCGGACTTCCAATACCCAGATTGATTACATCAATGCCCTTTCCTTCCATGTCCGCAATTTCTTTGAGCTTACGCGAAAAATAATATTCGCTCACTACATTTAACCGGTTGGCTGTTTTAATTTTCATTTATTTTCCCTCCTTTTTCGTATTCGCCAAGAATGGTCAATTCACTGAGCAATGGCCTGATGGCATCCAGCGATTGACAATATTTTTCGTAATTGGTAAAGTGCACATCCACATAAAAAAGATATTCCCATTCCTGTCCCACAATGGGCAATGACTGAATTTTTGTTAGGTTTATCTTGTAGAAAGATAATACCGATAACACTTCCGACAGCCGTCCCTGCTGATGTGGCAGCACAAAACACAATGACGATTTGTCTATGGTTTTCTGATGGATATGTTGTCGGTAATTTTCTTCATCAGAAACAATAAGAAAACGGGTATAATTCATTTTATTGGTTTCAATACCTTCGGCCAGAATATCCAGGTTGTATAATTTTGCTGACAGCCGGCTGGCAATGGCTGCCACCTCTTTCATTTTTCCTTCGCTGATCCATTTGGCACTGAGCGCCGTGTCTTCCGAATCAACCATTTGGACCCCTTTACGCCGCAACGGGGTCAGGAACTCCTGGCACTGCTGAATGGCCATGGGATGTGAGTACACTTTTTTTATATCCGACAGGTTCTGCCCGGGCAACGCCAGCAAATGTTGTTCGATGCGTAAATACACTTCACCCAAGATACGCAACTTCGATTCGCGCAACAGCGTGTAGTTGGGCAAAATACTGCCCACAATGGAATTTTCTATGGCCACCATGCCATAATCGGCTTCTTTAAAATGTAATGCATCAAACAGTTCATTAAACGAGGCACAAGGTATTACATCGTAATTGTTTCCGTTAAAATATTTCCGAATAGCTATTTCATGAAAAGCTCCCCGAACCCCCTGCATGGCTATTTTCATTTTCTTTTTTGTTTTTTTTGTTCAAAAAAAAAGTCCCGAATTTCCATCCGGGACTTTTATGTTTTTTATTATCAATTTTCGTCAAACCACATACAGCCCCGTCTCACTTTTAAAATAAAAGTAATAAAACGAGTAAAAAAAGCTGTTTGACCTGATTTGCATGATTGCAATATTTGTTTTAACGGGACAAATGTATACAAATATTTTTCACAACAAAGTTTCGGAACGGATTTTTTTCTTTCACGAAAGATATAAGTTCACGCCATACGGTATTATATAAAATAATTTTTGTGCAAAACTGGAAATAACCTGAACGCTCAACGAAATTTTATACCTTTGTTTTTAGTTCTTTGCAATACATTCATCAGTCAGGGTTTTAGTTTAAAAACTATGCAATAAGGAATTGTGTGAAAATCACAAGCTGACGCGCAACTGTAAGTAGTAAAAAGTTTTTGTCAAGCAAGCCACTGTCCTGCTTAGAGCGGGGTGGGAAGGCGGCAAAAATGCTACAAGCCAGGAGACTTTCCCTGCCTGTAATGATTTATGCTTTCGCGATTTGAAGCAAAATTAGAAATTGGTTATATTTATCCTTCTTTTGGTGTTGAAATAAACACGCCTTTTATTGTCGGCACGGGTTTTTATGGTTTTTCCAAACGGAAGTAGCCAGTTTAGTCGTTTTTTTGTTTTGCTTCCTCAAGAAAGCGATCAATTCTATCAATTTAATAATCAATTTAATCAATGAAAAAGATGGCTTTAAAAAATTCCAAATTCCGACAAACTGAGGCTGCAATAAACCTATCTAAAACATCCTACCAATATAAGGATAATTCTTTAGTGCAAACAGGTTTAGGGAAGAGCTTGCCTGTTAAGAATCAAAAAGTGCAGAAAGAATATGCCGTGATAACTGGTGCTGCCGGAGGTTTGGGCCGGGCGTTTGCCGAGGAATTATCAAAAAGGAAAATCAACACGATCCTGATTGACCTTCCAGAAAGGGGTTTGCCCAAACTTTGTAAGCATATTAGCAAGAAATACCATACCCGTTCGGTTTTTTTTGAAACGGACCTGACAAAAACAGAGAACCTGTTGTCTGTTTCTGAAGAGATAAACAAAGATTTTAATGTTTTTTTATTAATCAATAATGCCGGAACCGGTGGTACCAAA
>JALUYM010000447.1 GCA_027018745.1 Bacteroidales bacterium
TTTCGGGACAAATTCTGACACGATCAATATCAGCAATGTTGCCAGAATGGTCTGAATCAGCAAAACATAAAATTCGGAGTGGAATGCCGGCGGAAGAAAATGTTTTATGGGCGGTTCCAGGACAATGGCCATGGCAATGCCATAAACCACCAAGGCAATGTTGTTTCCCAACAGCAGGGCACCAATAAATTTGGAAGGGTGCCGGTAAAACGGAGAAAGCACTTTGGCCGGCATCAGGTTTCGTTTCAGGTCGAGTTCCTGTTTCAGCCGGCTGGAACTGACAAAAGCGATCTCCATGCCGGAAAAAAACGCCGACAATAGCAAAGAAAGAAGAATAACTATCCAAACAGTATTCACCGTTTTCTTGTTGTTAATATTTTAATTCAGGTACAAAGTTAAAGATATTCCATTTATCGGAAAAAGAAAACGGTTTGGCCAACAACCAGAAACAAAAACAAGACCGGATTTCGGGTGTTTTACCATAGAAAAGGGACAACAACCAGGTTTAACGTTTGACACGGGCAGGCTGGTTCAGGGAGTCTTCCGAAACATTCAGTACCCCGCGGATACCATAAATGGTCCGTTTGGAAAAGTTCTCGCTGGAAACCATGCTGTCGCCGTATATAACCCGGTCGGGGCTGGTAATCTTCACAGGAGTAGGAGAATAAATAATGTGTTTGTATTCATTCCATATTAATTTATTGGTATTAAGCTGTTCGTGGGTTTTCAGGTTTTTTACCACCACACTGTCACGAGAAATGAGCAACCCTTTTTTGTCCCAACGTATACCAAATTTTGCCCTCATTGTTGAAATAACCTGGCCGGCGGTATCAAAAAATTTAACAAAAAAACCTTTGGGAAATTCGGTATAAGGATTCTGCCCTCCATATTTTAACAGCAAAGGGCTTTCCAAAACCAGTTGAAGGCGGCCGGAATCGGTGCGAACATAATGAATATCCGTGGCTGTCAACTGTGCCAGGGTATCCTGGGCATTCATTTTCTGCACCACTTTAATGTCGTTTTCGCAAGAAAAAAGCGTCCCTATTGCCAAAACAACAGCGACGCTTTTTAAGAGATTCCGTATCATATTATTAGCAGCAAAACCTTTTATTTGGAAGGTCTTGCTATGGTTGTTACATTAATCCAGCAACCTATCCTATAACGCTGCCCCGGTTTTATATTATAGAAAAACAAGGTTTCCCTTGTGGGGAAATTAGCTTTATAAATAGCAATTTTTTTATTCATGGCATCAGCCATTTCGGGGTCCGCATGTTCTGCCTTGATGTACTGATCAACAGCAGCCCAGTAAACAGCTTTTTTAGTCAGGACGTTTTTCCCGCATCTCTGAGCGCTGGCAGCATACAGATCCCCTATAAGTTCGTATGCTGTTCCGTTGTGCGGATCAAGTTTTATGGCTTTCAAGGCCATGGCCCGGGCCCTGGGAAAATCTTTCACAACAAAATATGTTTGTGCCATTAACAGATAATCTGTTTTTAAAGCACTGGTATCTTTCATTGTTGTACACTTGTTCAAATAGGACAAAGCTTCGTTATATTTTTTCTTTTGAAGGAGAATTTTTCCAATAGTAAACGCAGATTGCGGTTTGGGCTTAATTTTATACATGCTTACTAATGCATTATAGTACAATGGAGTATTATAACAGTTCTTTTCTTCCAGCATACCAATAATCTTTTTCAGCAAGACCGAATCATTGGGAGAGGCATTGTATTTTTTACCATAAACTTTAGCAAGAATAGAGCAGTTGGCAAAAGGTTCAAAAGCCAGGTCTATATACCCTTTCACATTTTTATATTCGGTAGCCCTTCTGATATTGTTCTGTGCCGTATAATTTTTAATATCTGTATTAATATAATTGGAAATGGTATTATAAGTATTGATCAGGGAAAGTGTATCTAATTTTCCTGCCTGAACCATTCGGGCCGCAAACCTGAAATAATAAGCCATAACAGCAGGTGTGGCCTTGTTTTTATCTAATTCTACCGATTTTTTCAGAATATTGTAGGCTTTTTCGTAAGAGCCGGGGGAAACCTGATAAAGCGCAATTCCTTTCCGCCCGAGCACATAACCTTCCTGGGGAAGGTGTGTCCTGTAATTGTCGGGGAAATACTTCAGTCTTTGGTCAAAAACCATCATCAGGGTATCTATCAATGCCTTTTTTTGATTTGCAGGGGCATTATTAATTCTGTATTTCATTATTTTTTCACCATCAACATAAATAGCTTCCGTAGAACGGGGACAGTTTTTGAAGACCCAATCCCAAGGGCCGATAGCATCTTTCACGGCAGCATTTTTATAATGACTATGTCTCCACTGTTGGAACGATTCGGAATACAGTGACAGGTTCATAAGGCATTGAACGCTGTCCTTGCCATATTTGGGACCCATGTTGTTCTGAGGAGCAAGATTATTAACCGGGTTTCCGGCCAATGCCGAAAAGCTAAGCCCCAAACCGAATAAAAAGATGAGAAGTTTTGCTTTCATTTTTTAAAGTGTTTAGTTAAATTACCTGTATTTAAGCTTATAGAACCAATGTTCTACAATATTTATTCCTAAAGAGAAGTTAAAAAAAGTTTTTTTAACCAGATTATCTTTTAAAGTACCCCGGCTCCCTATTTCGATAGCCATGGTAATACTGTTTCGGGAACGTTTAAAAGGAAAAGAAACACCTCCCGTAATAGCATATTCACTAATAGGATGACCGTTCAACCGGACATAAGTCCTGTTATACCTGGCGCCAAACCGGTAAGTCATCCTTTTCCTAAGTGGAGAGATGGTGGTATGCCTCGGAGTATAAGCACCCCCTGCCGCTATGCGCCAGGAATTTTCCAGGGAGTCGGACACACCGAATTTTCTAAATCTCGACCACTGCTGCCATTCACCTTCCATTCCGACAAGCCATCGCTTTCCATGCGAATAAGTAAAGCCCAAACCATAAGCTGCCGGGACAAAAATATTTCCTTTTTGATCAGGTAAATAAGCGATGGTGTCTTTCGGGTCCTCCACAGCGCCTTCATATCCCCCTACCAGGGTATAAGTGGTCGTCGATCGTATAGCATTCACATGAACAGAATTCCTGAAGATAGCCCCCAGCGTAAGTTTTCTGTTATTAGCCATATGAATGTCATATTGCAGCCCCCAGTCAAATAAAAAGTCACCTACTTTAATATAGCGCTCCTGCTTTGTTCCAAAAATATAAACAGAATCGGGGAAATATACAATATTATATCCACGGGTATTTCCAAAAAGGTAATTCACATTAACTCCAACCCTCAGGTTCTTGGAAACATTAAAAGCACTACCGAAAAACAGCCGTGTTGTTCCGCCCTTTCCAAAACGATCATTAAACAAATGGCCGTATCCGGAGACAGCTGATGAAACACGGGTATCGTACCCCACCTTGCTATAAGGCGTTATCCCCAGGGCCACATGCCACCATTTCAGAACCTGAAACCCCATGCTGATATTGCTAAGGGTAGCATAATTGGTATTCATCCTGTTTTGCACATCTTGTAGTGTACCAATACTGCCCAAAATACCGGTCTGAAAAATGAAGGTGGTAGAATCAAAAACACCATAGCTGGCAGGATTGGCCATATCCAGAATGTTTTTTCCGGTAACGCCGAAAGAAATTCCCCCCATGGCCTGCAACTGGGAACTTATGTTTTGGCCATAAAGCTTCCCCAAACCATAAGCTGAAAACGGTAAACTGATATCCTGTGCATTCAGTCCTAATGTCAACAAAACAAATCCCATTACCAAGCCGAGTTTTTTATTCTTCATCCTCTCTTTTCTCTTCATTAAATTTCAGTATTTCCCACAGCCCTTTTATTACAAAATTTGGGACTGCAAAGATGTTATTTTTTAACCTTTTATCAAAATATTTTTCATCGCCGCCACTCAACACGATTTTTATATCCGGGATTTCTTTCAAATAAGCTGAAAGAATACCTTCTACCTCAGCCACGACGCCGTTTAAAACACCCGAGAGGATGGCCCCTCTTGTGTCGTTGCCAATCAGTTTAACATCGGCATAAGGTCCGTTTACCTGCGGCAATTTCCCCGTAAAAACATGCAATGCTTTCAGCCGCATCCGGATACCCGGGCTGATGCCACCACCAAGATATTCTCCTTTTTTATTCACAAAATCATACGTTATGGTGGTACCGGCATCTACTGCGAGTACATTTTGACCAGGAAACATAGCCCTGGATGCAGCGGCAATAGCTATGCGGTCTTTTCCCAAAGTTTGGGGTGTTTTGTATAAAATCTTTACCGGAAGGGGCGTTTCATTGTCCAGCTTAAGAAAATAAACTTTTTGCCTCAAAAAATCATCTATGTCCGGTGTATAGTCTTTTACAGCAGACAAAACAGCTGAACGGATACCGGGAAATTTTTTCATGATACCGGCCAGCATTTCCACAGTGAGGGTTTCACTCAGGAAAAGTTGCTCCATCTTAACGCCGGAAAAAACAGCGAGTTTAATCCGCGTATTGCCGATATCAATTATCAGTTTCAAAAAATCGTATTAAAAACAAACTACAAAAATAAACTTTAACCTGATGCCTGCAAAGAAAAGTAAAGAAGGTCAGGATTTTTAACTTTTTTAAAGAATTTTTTTGGAGAAATAAAAAAAAACGTATTTTTGCCGCTCTCAAACCAAAGGAGGTACCATAGCTCAGTTGGTAGAGCAACGGACTGAAAATCCGTGTGTCCCTGGTTCAATTCCAGGTGGTACCACAAAAATAAATTAACACCCTGATTGTCAATGACTTTCAGGGTTTTTATTATTCCGGCCGGAAACATTTATTCTCTTTAATATCTCCAATCTGCTTTGTCATTTTGTGAAAAATGATATTCTGCTTATCTTTGTAAAAGAACAACCTGAAAAGGTTTTAAACCAGTACTGACATGAACCACCGTTTCTTATTATCATTGTTCATTTTGGTACTCTTGCCGGGGGTAATTTTTCCCCAGAGCAAAACAGACTGGAAACTGGCAAAACAAAAAAACGGGATTACAGTGTACCTGCGTTTGTTACCGG
>JALUYM010000448.1 GCA_027018745.1 Bacteroidales bacterium
GGCTGCCGGAAAGTATCTGTTCTTTTTCAACCCGGATGCCATCTTGACAGATAATGCGGTTATCCGCTTTTATGATTTTCTGGAAAAAGCCTCACCGGAAGAGGTGAGTTGCGGAGGAAACCTGATTCTTGAAGATGGAAACCCTGCCACGGCTTATGGGAATTTCCCTTCCCTTTTGCAGGAATGGAGCGATATCGGTTTTCGCCGCTTTTATCCGAAATATTATGATAAACACCTATGTTTGGGAAAGGCCTGCCATAAAGCAACGGATCCTTTCCGGGTTCCCTATATTACCGGCGCTGACATTTTTATCCGGAAAGAGGCTTTTCAAAAAGCAGGGGGTTTTGATGAGCGCTTTTTTCTTTATTACGAAGAAACAGATTTGTTTTACCGGTTGAGCAGAATGGGGTATGATTCTTATGTTTTGCCGGACGTAAAAATCATTCACCTTGAAGGCCCTTCCATGTTAAAGGATGGGGAACTTAACTATCGGAAATGGGCTTTTTGGGAGAAAAGCAAATATTACTACTTCAGGAAAAACAAAGGCCGTTTTGCAGCAGGCACGGCAAAGGGGATGCAAATCTTTTCGTTGTTCCTCCACCGCTTGTTTGGGGCGAAAGCCTACAAGTTGAGAAAAGCCCTGAAAATAACCCGGAAAGCATAAGTTTAGGGCCGGCTCTTCCCCTTTAGAGCCTGTCGACTTGTCGGGAGGACTGAGGGGTCACGCAGGCCTTCACATCCCCAGCCCCTAAAGGGGCGAGCCAACGTACTACATCAGTTGCCGATATTTTTTAAATACTTTTAATCGAAGTAATATGTGGGAAACGCTCCCCCTTCAGGGGGTCGGGGGTCGGGATCACGCAGGCCCTATTACCTTCCTGATTTCTATGAAAAAATTAACTGACGACTCTATGTTTTATGGTGCTGAGCCAATTATTTTTGAATATGCAAAAGCACTTAGAAAAGTTCCTACCCGTGCAGAACGAGTTCTATGGAAACATCTGAATAAAAATAAATTAGGTGTTAAATTTAGACGACAACACCCCGTTTCCAGATACATAGCAGACTTTTATTGCCATAGATTAAAGTTGGTTATTGAAATTGATGGAGATTATCATCTTGATTCGGTTCAGGGAGAATATGATAAATTTAGAACAGAGGATTTGAGAGAATTTGGGATTAAAGTTATCCGTTTTACAAATAACCAGGTGTTAAGTAATATAGAATCTGTTCTTAACCAAATAAAAAATGAGATTTTTTTATTAAAATAGTTTAGGGCCGGCTCCTCCCCCTTCAGGGGGTCGGGGGGTCGAGGGGTCACGCAGGCCTTCACACCCCCATTCAACACACAATTTAATCTTCCGAAAATGAAAAAACTATACCAGCGAATTATTTTCTTTCTGGCTTTATCTCTCCTGATGCCTTTCCCGGCTGTAGCGCAAACCATTCCGGTGGGGATGCCCGTCCTCGAAAGTGCTTACCGCAGGGCCCAATTGCTTGGGGAGATAAGCCCGGACGTAAGTTTTACCGTTCGCCCTCTGTTTCCCGAAAAAACTTTTAAAGTCCGTAACGGTTTTGACCCCGACAGTACACTGGCACATTACCGGAAAACAAAATTTAACGGCATGGTGATATTGGGAAAAAACTACGGAAAATTCCAGTTATTGCCCATCATATGGCAGAACCAATTCAACAGCCTGCATCCTGCCGGGTACAACGATGGAGCCATGGTTCCCGCCAAAGGCTATCAGACGATTGTGAGTGCAGGGGTTTATTTCAGGTACGGGCCGCTGAGCATTCAGGTGGAGCCGGAAATGCTCTATGTGGAAAACAAACCCTTTGAAACTTTTGAAGACATTTATCATAAGCATTCTCCTCCCGGAGGTATTGATTTGCCGGAACGTTTCGGCAATACTCCTTTTACCCGGTTTTCCTGGGGACAAAGCAGCGTCCGGCTGACCGTCGGCCCGGTTTCTTTCGGCCTCTCCAACGAAAACCTTTGGTGGGGGCCGGGCATTCACAATGCCTTAATCATGACCAACAATGCTCCGGGATTCGGCCACCTGACCCTCAATACGGTTCGTCCGATAAAGACTGCCGTTGGTGCCTTTGAATTTCAGCTTATCGGAGGCCGGCTTGACGGTTCAGGCTATACCCCCGGCCTGCCCGACGACTGGCGTTACCTTAATGCCGTTGTCATAAGTTATCATCCCAAATGGGTGTCCGGCCTGTTTCTCGGAATGACCAGGGCTTACCAGATTTACCACAAAGACATGGGGCATGGTTTAAATGACTATCTGCCGGTAATTTCCCCTTTTCAAAAAGACAAATGGGGAAATGCACAGACCGACAAAAAAAGAAGGGATGAACTGCTTTCGCTGTTTATGCGCTGGCTTTGGGTAAAAGGCCACGGGGAGATATATTTTGAATTCGGCCGGGAAGACCATGCCTGGAACCTGCGCGATTTCTTTCTTGAGCCGGCTCATTCGGCAGCTTATATTGTGGGTATGAACAAGCTGTTTGCCCTCAAAGGTCGAAAAGGGGAATTTATTCAGGTAAATGTGGAAATTACCAACCTCGCTTCTACCTCGACGACTATAAACAGGGACAGGTTTTATGCAAGCAAACCGGGAGAGGTGGTAGTTGGTTATTGGTATCATCACAGCCAGGTAAGACATGGCTATACCGAAGATGGCCAGGTGCTCGGGGCAGGTATCGGGCCGGGAAGCAATTCGCAATGGATGAAAATTGCCTGGGTGAAAGGGCTGAAGACATTCGGCCTGGAATTTGAAAGATATGTGCATGACAACGATTATTTTGTAAGCAAAATAAGGGATATCCGCCGCAACTGGGTGGATTTGAAATTCGGGCTTGTGGCCGACTGGGAGTTTAACCATTTTCTGTTGAATGTGCAGGCGCAGTATATCCACGAGATCAACTACGAGTGGCGCTATCGCCCTGCTCCTGTCATAAACGCCCGGCCAACCTTTTGGAACCCTACGAAGGATACCTATAACTTTCATGCAAAACTGGGGCTTGTGTACCGGTTTTAATATCCTCCTGCTGCCTGTCCGACATGCCTTGGCAGGCGGGGCAGCTTGTCCCCCTCTGGAGGGGGAAGGGGGAGGAAACACGAGCACTTTTTGTTAAATACATTTTAATCTTCCTGGAAATGAAAAAAATCTTCCGTCTTTTTAAAATTTTTCTGATTTTACTGCTTTCGCTTCCTTTGCTTACCGAAGCACAGACCATCCCGGCGGGAATGCCTGTCCTTGCCGAAGCATACCGCAGGGCACAGCTTCTCGGTAAAATAAACCCCAATGTGAGTTTTACCTCTTGGCCATTGTTTCCCAAAAAGGTTTTTGTCGTAAAAAACAGTTTTTACCCTGACACCAGCAGGGAAAAAAGGCTCACGCCAAAGTATAACGGCATCCTTCATTTTGGTAAAGGGAAAGGTCTTTTTCAACTCCTGCCCGTTATCTGGCAGCAACAATACAACACCTTACATCCGCAGGGACTGAATGATGGTGCCATGATCCCTGCGAGGGGCTATCAGACCCTTTTTAGTGCCGGTGCCTTTTTTCGATACGGACCGTTGAGCATTCAGCTGTGGCCCGAAGTGGTCTATGCCCAAAACAAGCCTTATGATGGTTATCCAGTAAACTACCCGGCTTACCGGTGGGCACAATACTACTGGACAATGAACCTGATTGATCTGCCCGAACGCTTTGGTTCAGGGGCTTATTCTAAAATTACCTGGGGACAAAGCAGCATCCGGCTCACTTTCGGGGCAGTATCTTTCGGCCTTTCCAACGAAAACCTCTGGTGGGGGCCGGGAACACGCAATACATTGCTCATGACCAACAGCGCCCCCGGGTTTAAGCACTTTACTTTTAACACGGTGCGTCCGGTGAAAACGTTTATGGGTTCTTTTGAGTGGCAGTTGATTGCCGGCCGGCTGGAGCCTTCAGGGTTTCTTCCCCCTCAGTCGGATAAAATCTATCATGGAGAGCGTTTGTATGTGCCAAAGCCTGATGACTGGCGCTATCTGAGCGGACTTTTGGTAACTTATCATCCCAAATGGGTTCCCGGACTGTTTCTCGGCTTTGCCCGTACTGTGCAACAATATCATAAGAACATGGGAGGTAACCTGAAAGATTATTTTCCTGTTTTTATGCCGCTTGGCCTCAGGGCTGCCGGCGGCGACGGTGAGCTTGCCCACAAACGTTCACAGCTCTGGTCTGTTTTTGCCCGCTGGCTGTGGGTGAAAGGCCATGGCGAAGTTTATTTTGAATACGGCTGGTCCAACTATTCCTGGGACAACAGGGACTTTAAAGTAGAACTCGCTCACTCGGGGGCTTTTGTGTTGGGTTTCAGGAAAATGATCCCGTTGAAAATGCATAAAGATGAAAGTATAGAAGTCCTCATGGAATTTACCCAGCTTTCCATGAACCCTTCGACCATAAACAGGCATGGCCTGAGCTGGTACCTGAGCCCGGTTGTCCGTGCAGGATATACCAACGAAGGACAAATGCTGGGTGCCGGTATTGGCCCGGGCAGCAACCTGCAAACCCTGCAGGTCAGTTGGGTAAGATCCTTGAATATGATAGGCCTGCGCCTGGAACGGTATGTCCATAACAACGATTTCTTTTATGCTAATGTGAAAGATGTCCGCGATAACTGGGTCGATTTTAATGTTGCCTTGTTGGGACAATGGGCTTTCAGAAATCAATTACTGCTGAATGCACAGGTTGAATACAACCATTCCTTCAACTATCAATGGCAATACACTCCGCCGCCGCCGCCGGATTATTGGAACGGAAAAGGGAAAGACATTACCAATATTCACCTGAAAGCAGGTATTACTTACCGGTTTTAATCCTTTTGTTATTCACTACCTGGTTCAAGCGTCCGCTTGGACTAACTACCGGTTCAAGCGTCCGCTTGGACTCCGCTTGGACTAAGAAAAAAAACATTTTATGGGAAACATATCCGGCTTACACCTCCACATAGTTTCGTTTGATGTTCCCTATCCCCCAAATTACGGCGGGGTTA
>JALUYM010000449.1 GCA_027018745.1 Bacteroidales bacterium
TGCTTATTTGCTTTTTCCTGTTGCCAGCTATCTTGAGAAACACAATGTGCCACGAATATTGGCCAATATTCTGAGTATTTTGGTTGGAATTGCCGTGGTGGGAGGGGTCGTGTTTTTTATCTACAAACAGATGGGGCTCTTTCTCCAGGATTTGCCCTCCCTGAAATTGACTGCTTCGAGAAACATTAATGCTATTTTCAAACATTTAACGGAGTTGACAGGCATGGAAACCCCCCAACTGAAAAATCAGCTTAAATTGTTTGCCGGAAATTTTCTGAGTTTCAGTGGTAAAAATATTAAAAACACTTTTGGGGCCACTTTCCAAACATTTTTTGCCGTCGGTATTATGCCGGTTTATGTTTTTTTTCTGTTGTTTTACCGCAATAAATTTTATGATTTTATTTTGATGGTGGTCCCTGAAAAAAAACATGCCATTGCCAAAAAGATTATAGATGAAGTCAACCAACTTGTTGTCCATTACATGACAGGCGTATTTATTGTGGTCTCCATTTTAGTGGTTTTAAACAGTACGGGATTTCTTATTATCGGTATGAAACACGCTTTGTTACTGGGTGTTCTGGCAGCCATAATGAACTTTATCCCCTATTATGGTACCATTATCGGCTATTTGTTTCCATTGTTTATTGCGGTTTTTACCATGAATTCGCCACAATATGCTTTTCTTGTCCTAATACAGTTTATTATTGTGCAATTTACTGAGAACAATATTCTTACGCCAAATATTGTGGGTTCGCACGTGAGTATCAATCCCTTTATGATTA
This sequence comes from Bacteroidales bacterium, assembly GCA_027018745.1. Classification (GTDB taxonomy): domain Bacteria; phylum Bacteroidota; class Bacteroidia; order Bacteroidales; family F082; genus Sulfidibacterium. Next base: position 783 of record JALUYM010000449.1, read on the forward strand.
TTCTTGCCATTACTTTCGGGGGATTTATATGGGGGCTTCCCGGTATGTTTGTTGCTGTACCCATGGCTGCTGTTTTCCGTGTATTTGGCGAAAACCTTCCCGAACTGGCACCTATTGGTTATCTGCTTGGGTCGGAAGGGATGGAAGAACACACTATTTCGAGGAAAAAACTTGTCAAAATATTTAAAAGAAAAAATAAAAATTCAAAATGATGCTGAAACACATTGTCATGATCAAATTTAACGCCCGTGAGGATGTTGAGAAATTATCACGTGAATTTATGCAAAATTTACAGGCTTTGGAAACGTCCGTGCCTTCGTTGAAATCCATGGAGGTAGGAAAAAACATCAGTACCAAACCTTCGGCTTACCATTTGGTATTGACTGCCGTTTTTGATAATGAAGAGGGATTAAATGCTTACCGTGTACATCCCGATCACGTGAAAATCCTCGATCGGATGAAAACTACCGTGGAAAAAGTGGCTGCGGTGGATTATTTTGCGGAGTAGCTGTTGCGATCTTGTGAGCTTTAGAGGTGGCCTGTATGAGATATTCCCGTGCAGCTGTTTTGAATTTTTTTTACTTTTATGCTTTGACCAAACAGAGAAAAAATGACTGTCCCAAAACCAAAAAAATTATTTATCAAAAACATGGTCTGCCACCGTTGTGTTATGGCAGTAGAAAATGAGTTGAACAAATTGGAATTAAAGCCTGTTTCTGTCGTCCTCGGCGAAGCAGTTATCGATTCCGATCCGGATCCGGCAACGCTGGAAGTATTAAGGATGAACCTGAAATCCATAGGTTTTGAACTCATTGATGACAAGAAAAGCCGGCTGGTAGAGCAGATTAAAACGGAGATCATAAATTATATCCATTACGACAAAGAACTGGAAGGGTACGTAAATTTTTCCGAACATTTATCGCGGGTGCTGAAGCGCGAATATTCTTATCTGAGTAACCTTTTCTCATCGGTAGAAGGAACCACCATTGAGAAATACATTATCCTTCAGCGCATCGAGAGGGTTAAAGAACTGCTGGTCTATGATGAGCTGACCCTTTCGGAAATTGCCTGGAAAACAGGTTACAGCAGCGTGCAGCATCTTTCCAACCAGTTTAAGAAGGTGATTGGTATGAGTCCTACTGCGTACAAAAAAATGCAGGAACACAACCGGAAAACATTGGACCAGATTGGGGAAAAATAAGCTGTTTCTCAAGCTAAGCCATACTTTCCGATTTTGGCATGTTGCAAAAATGCCTAATTTTGCTATGCTTATTTTCAAAGTATCATGAGTTTTTGTGTAAAAATTATTTTGGTTTAAGGGCAGCCTCTTCAATGAAAAGTTTTTGGAAAGAAAATACGTTTGTATTAATTACCTACCTCGTTTTTTTACTGACGGGTTTGTTTTTTGTTATTTCTTATTCCAAAGCCGACCTGCATTTAGCCATCAATCAATGGCACACCACTTTTTTTGATGGGTTTTTTAAATATGTTACCTGGCTGGGCAGTGGCTGGATGGTATTGTTTCTTACTTTGCTTTTTTTACTGATAAAAGTTAGGTATGCTGCCGTTTACCTTTCGGGTAACTTGCTGATTACGATTTTTGTTCAGGCGGGAAAGCACCTGTTTTTTCCGCGTGTTTTAAGACCGGTGGCTTACTTCAAAGGGGTACATACTTTGCATCTTGTTCAGGGTGTTGTTATGCATTCATACAACAGTTTCCCTTCCGGACATTCGGCCACTGCCTTTGGCATTTTTGTGATACTTATTTTTTTGATAAAAAACCGATTTCTGAAATTTGTATGGCTGTGCGTAGCTTTGTTGACAGCCTTTTCCCGTGTTTATATCTCACAGCATTTTTTGGTGGATATCCTGGCTGGCTCGTTAACTGGGGCCATAGGAATGTATCTGACCATTTATTATTTTAACAAACGGTTTCCTGATTGTTGTAATTTTTCTTTGGTGACCCGTTTGTCTGATAAAAAAAAGAAAGCATGAAACGAAAAACCCTCGATCTGTTACTTATTGCCCTGATAGCCGGACTTTTGTTTATTCCGTTGCTGGGGGGGGTGCATTTGTTTGACTGGGATGAGATCAATTTTGCCGAGTCGGCGCGCGAAATGCTGCAAACCCATGATTTCCTGACGGTACAGATCAATTACCATCCTTTTTGGGAAAAACCGCCCCTTTTTATCTGGATGCAGGTTCTTTCGATGAAAGCATTTGGCGTGAATGAATTTGCTGCCCGTTTTCCTAATGCCGTGGCCGGGATAGTAACACTTTTGGTATTATACCTGATAGGGGACCGGTTGTTCGATCGCCGTTTTGGGCTTCTTTGGACATTGGTGTATGCAGGGTCTGTTTTGCCCCAGTTTTATTTTCGTTCAGGGATCATTGATCCGTGGTTCAATTTGTTTATTTTTCTTGGCTTTTATTTTATGGTGCTGTATCTCGAATCGTCTAATAGGCAAAAAGAGAATCTTTATAGTTTTTTATCGGCATTTTTTATCGGTCTGGCTATCATGACCAAAGGACCGGTGGGTTTGCTGATTTTGTTGCTTTCACTTACGGTTTGGTTGCTGTGGCGCAGGTCATGGAAAAAGATTTTCAACGGACGTTTTCTGTTGGTTTATGGCATTACCCTGTTGTTTGTTGGCGGATTTTGGTTTATTCTTCAGATTGTCGATGGCCGGGCTTATCTTATCCTGGATTTTATCCGTTATCAGATACGGCTGTTTTCCCATAAAGGTGCCGGTCATGGTGGATTTCTTTTTTATCATTTTGTTATTCTCTATTTTGGTGTTTTCCCGGCTTCGGTATTCATGCTTTCCGCACTCAGGAAATTTCGTGATAAAACAGCGCGGCAAAATATCTTCCGCAATTGGATGATGATCGGTTTCTGGGTGGTGCTTATCCTGTTTACTATTGTGAAAACCAAGATAGTACATTATTCCTCTTTTTGCTATTTTCCTATTACTTTTTTTGCTACCTACATCATTGTTAAGATGATAAAAGGGGAAATGAAATTTCCTTTATGGTTGAAAATAGTTTTGATATCTACTGCTGCTTTTGAAGGGTTGTTATTTGTTGTCTTACAGTTGTTTATTCGTTATAAAAAAGAGATTATTGCCAAAGGCTGGATACATGATCCTTTTGCCGTGGGAAACCTGCAGGCACATGTTCACTGGTCAGGATACGAATTTTTGATTGGTGTCTTTTTGTTTACGGGAATATTGGCGTCTGTTTTGTTCTTCAGGAGAAATATTCAAAAAACGGCTATTGGTATTTTCCTGACATCTCTGATTTTTACTACTTTGGCCGTGTATATCATTACTCCGAAAGTGGAAGGTTATTCACAAAATGCAGCCATTGATTTTTATGCACGGCATGCCGGCCAAAACGTTTATATGGATGTGTGGGGGTTCAAAAGCTATGCCCAGTATTATTATTTTCGCAAGAAGCCCCCTGAAACCCAAATGCGGGTAACCAGGGAAATGCAATTAAACGGCAAGGTGAACAAACCAGTGTTTGTGGTAACCAAAATCACCGCAAAAAAAGCATTCCGTAAGCGGTATCCCGCTTTTCATTTACTTTATGAAAAAAATGGATTCGATTTTTTTGAACTAACACCCCATTCAAAATCAAAACAGACAAATGATTAACAATAAAAAAGTGGTTGTCGTACTACCGGCTTACAATGCGGCACAGACCTTGGAACAGACTTTTAAAGAAATCCCTTTCGATATAGTAGATGATGTGATACTGGTGGATGATCACAGTAGCGATGAGACCATCAAAGTGGGAAAAGAACTGGGAATAAAGCATATTGTTGAACATGAGCAAAACAAAGGCTACGGTGGTAACCAGAAAACCTGTTACAACAAAGCATTGTCTTTGGAAGCTGATATGGTGGTGATGTTACATCCCGATTATCAGTACACGCCCAAACTGATCCATTCCATGTGTTATCTTATTGCCAATGGTGTGTACGATGTGGTGATAGGTTCCCGGATATTGGGAGGGGGTGCATTAAAAGGAGGTATGCCCTGGTACAAATATGTGGCCAATCGCGGACTGACACTTTTTCAAAACATAGTCATGAACCAAAAGCTTTCTGAATATCATACGGGGTATCGTGCTTTTTCAGCCCGTGTGCTGAGAAGTATTCCGTACGAAAAATGTTCGGATGATTTTGTGTTTGACAACCAAATGCTGGCCCAGATCTTTTATGCCGGATGGGAAATCGCTGAAATCACTTGTCCGACCAAATATTTT
>JALUYM010000450.1 GCA_027018745.1 Bacteroidales bacterium
CCACCGGTAGTAAAACCGCCGAAAAAATGGCACTGACCGGCGCCGGTGCTTTTCCGTGTACATCCGGGAGCCAGGTGTGCATGGGGAAAATGCCGGCTTTGGTGCCAAAACCAACAATGCCCAACATAATTCCGATGAGAAAGACCCGGTTATCCGGATGATGTTGTAACAGGGCATGCAGGCTCAATGTCCCTGCCGAACCGTAAATAAAGGTAACGGCAATAAGCGAAATGATCAGCCCCGTGGAAACAATGATGACGTAGCGCCAGGCCGACTCTACCGTTACATTGTTGTTTTCCGTGGCAATTAACAAAGCGCTGCTGACCGTGGTAGCTTCCACCCCTACCCAAATCAAACCCAGGTTGTCCATGCTGACGGAAAAAAACATGGTGGCCACAAAAATATTGAGTAAAATATAATAAAGCCGGTGCTGAAACAACAGGTTTTCGATGTGCTTAAGATAAGTCAGCGAGTAAAAAACCGTGCTGATGTATACCAGCGCAATGGTCAGGATTAAAATTTTGGAGAATCCGTCTATATACAGATAGCCGTCGATGCAAACAGGTTGAAAAAGAAGGTATAGTGCCGATGCCAGTGACAAAACCGATGCTGCCACAGAGCCGGCCCTGTCTGCAAACAGGCTTATCAAAGCCCCCGAAAGGCTGAAAATAATAGGCAGCAAATAAATAATATGTTGATCCATAACCTGTTTTTTTTATCTGCGTAATTCTGTTTCCATCGTATTTCCGTCTTTCATAATGGTGTGTTCACGTACCCGGATAATAAGGCTGGAAATGACTACCAATCCCAGCAGGTCCAGAATAACACCGGCTTCCACAATAAAAGGCAGTCCGCCGAAGACCCAACCGGAAAGCATTACCACGGCGTTTTCCATCACCAAAAAACCGATCATTTGAATATAAGCGTGCCGGTGCGTGATAATAAGCAACGAAGCCTGCAGGAAAAGTGCAAAAGGTACTGACCCTGACCTGACTTTCAGAATGGAATATAAACTGTTTTGATAAAGAAAGTAACCTATGGCGATGAAAACCAGCGACAGCAGGATAGAGCCGCCTACCCCCAGTAAGGGTTTTGCTTCCCGTACCCGCCACGGTTTGTTGTGCAATCTGTTTAAAGCCCGGTTCATCACTACCGGAATGGTAATTCCGCGTACAATGATGGTCAGGCCGGCAAGGATAAACAACATGTATTCTTCACTGGGCCGGTTTAGCCCCAACAGCACCAAAAAGAGGGCTATCACAAAAGAAGAAGCAGCAAATAAAATAATAATCCTCCTCACATGTTGTTCCCATTGCATCACCAATGTGAACACAATGAGTAAAAAGCCGAGTATTTCAAATGTATGGTTCATGGGTTTCTATTTTACAATGTAATAAGCAATACTGGCCAGAAATGCAAAAGCAAAAGTCACAGCGAGATAATCGAAATTCTTATACAACCTGAATTTGGAAACGGTAGTATTCAAAAGGGCAAAAATGACAACCATTCCCAGCAGTTTCAGTAAGTGTATGCCCATGTAAATAAGAATGGCTAAAAAACCGCTGTTTTCCATGGGTACCCCGAAGGGAAGAATGTAAACGTTGAGAAACACACTCAGCAAAATAAATGTTTTCATGTAAGACCCCAGCTTGTACATGGCGAGGTCGGTACCGGTGTATTCAAAAGGCATGGCCTGGTCGATCATTCCCAGTTCGCCGTTGGTGTGCGATTCCACCGGCAGCTGGCCTGTTTCCACAATGAGGATCATAAAAAAAGCGGCGAGGACAAAGCCGTGTACCAGTGAGTAGTACCATTGTGGCGAATTTCTCAGGACATGGTTGATGACAAAGGGGTTGTTGGTGTTGGAAATGACCCCCAGCATGATAAAGATCAGTACAGTAATGGGTTCGGCAAACACTGCCAGGCTGGCTGATCGGGAAGTTCCGAGGTGGGCGTAATTGCTGCGGCTGTCGATGGCCGAGAATTTTTTAATGGCTGCGGCGGCCCCGAAGAAAAGTCCGCCCCCTATGAAGTCTGCGCTGGGCGCAAAAGGCAAGGGGAATGCGGTGATAATGGGTAAAATCATTGCGAGAAAAGCATAAAACATCACAATAACATAAGGCCCGAACCGAAATATGGGCGATGAGATTTCCGGCACAATACTTTCCTTGTGAAAAAGTTTGATGAGGTCGTAATAAGGCTGAAATATGGAAGGCCCCTGTTTGGATTCCATACGTTCTTCCAGTGATCGCTGTACCCCGACAACCAACGGCGACAGAAGCAGCACGTAAACTATTTCGACAAAACTATACAGATAGGCCATGGCTCCTATTTAAATGAGTTTCACTTCAATTAAACAGGAACTATTGAGTTGCGAAAGCAACTGATATGCGAGATCCTCCGCCAATAATTGGGCGGCAAAAGTAATATTTTTTATAAAACCAGATGTAAAAATCATAAGAATTTGTTTCAAACTATTTTTGATTTTATTGAGATTTTAATGTATGGTAGTTGTTGTTATTGAACACCTTCCGGGTTCTTTAATAGAAGGCAGGTATGCGTTGCGGTATTTTTCCTTTTTTAATTCGTTTTTCAACTTGCGCAAGGTTTGAAAAGGACCCTTGGCGGCTGAAAGGTTGGCTATCCAGTAAGGAACCTTTCCCCCCACGTCAATGGTCATTGTGAAGATGATTTGAATTTTCCCGTTTTTTTGCGGAATAAATTTCCATTGTGAAACGGCGTAAGGAATGCGTACATAATGAGGATTTTCAGGAAGGTAATAAGGCAATGCTTTTCCATTAACGGTAATAATTTTGCTTACAGTATCCTGCGATATTGTCATTTCGCTTATCACATCCCGGTCGGTAACAGGCCAGGGAACATCGGACTGACTGTATAAAATACATCTGAAAGGGCTGGTTCGTTCCAACACGGTGGTTTTTTTGTTCAGGTAAACCCAGTTTTTGTTGTTGGGGGCGTCTGTCAAAAGTTTTACAAGAGAAGCCAGCGATGTTTTTACTTCTGTTTCGGCACGGATGGTTTTGTATTTCGTGCTGTCATGTTTTTTGGAAAAAACAAGAATGCCATCGTTTTTTTTAATAAGTTTCCAGTTTTCATTATTTTGTGCATGAAGAGAAGGTACGGTAATGACAAGAATGCCGGAAACCAGCAAGGAACAGAGAAACCTTTTCATAATGATTAAAAACTTGTTACAAAATATCCAAAGATTGTTCTTTGTCTTTGGCTAATTGTGCTTTCAGTGCATCCAGGTTTTCAAATTTCTTTTCGTCGCGCAGCCTGTCTACAAACTGAATGGTGATTTGCTCATCGTAAATGTCTTCGTCAAAATTAAAAATATTTACTTCAATGGTCAAGTCTCCGTGATCGATGGTAGGGCGGACACCGATATTTCCCATTCCCTTCAGCATGCGATCGCGCAACAGTACCCGGCAGGCGTATACCCCGTTGGCCGCAATAAGTTTATACTCGTTGGGCATTTCAATGTTGGCCGTGGGATAGCCGATTTTGTGGCCGATACGGAAACCCCGCACTACCACCCCCGTGATGGAATATTCGTATCCCAGCATTTTGTTGGCTTCCATGACATTTCCATCGTGCAGCAGATTGCGGATACGCGTAGAGCTTACAGGAGCCCCATCCACATAATAAGGGGGTACTTCTTCCACTTCATACCCGAACCTGTTTTTTAATTTTTCCAGCAGGGCAATACTTCCTTCCCTGTTTTTGCCAAAATGGTGATCGTAACCAATAATAATTTTAGCGGGGTGGACATATTTTACTACGTAATCAGTAACAAACTGTTCTGATGAGTTTTGTGCAAATTCTTTGGTAAAAGGAATGATGATCAGATGATCAATACCGATTTTTTCGAGACGTTCAATTTTTTTCTCCCGTGTGTTGATGAATTTCAGGTTGACACTGTCCTGGTATAAAACCAGCCGGGGATGGGGAAAGAAAGTAATAACAACGGTTTCGCCTCCTGTCTTTTTGGCTTCTTCTTTCATTTTTGAGAAAATAGCCCGGTGGCCCAGGTGAACACCATCAAATGTGCCAATGGTTACAATGGGAGGGGCGACAACCTCAAAATCCTGTATGCATTGATAAATTTTCAATTTTTTCTTTTTTTAACCCAATAGTTTTTGTTTTATCAGATATTCTGCAATCTGAACGGCGTTGGTGGCAGCACCTTTTCTCAGATTATCAGCTACCACCCAAAGGTTCAGTCCGTTTTTCACAGAATTGTCGCGCCGGATACGTCCCACAAAAACATCATCTTTTTCTTTTGCAAACAAAGGCATGGGATACAGATTGTTTTTCGGGTTATCCTGCACCGTCAGTCCGGGCATTTCATTTAGCAGAAACAAAACCTCGTCCAAAGTATAAGCTTTTTTCAGCTCCAGGTTTACCGATTCGGAGTGTCCGCCTGTAACAGGAACCCTGACAGCTGTTGCAGAAACAGCGATCGTGTTATCATGAAGGATTTTCCGTGTTTCGTTCACCAGCTTTTCTTCTTCCGTAGTATAGCCTGTTTCCAAAAAGTCGCCGGCATGAGGCAGTGTGTTCAGGTCAATGGGATAAGGATAAACTTTGGGCCCTATTTTGTGCTGGCGCTCATTCATCAGTTGGTCAACCCCCTTTTTTCCACTGCCACTCACCGACTGGTAGGTTGAAACCACAATGCGTTTGATCCCGAACTTCCAATGCAGCGGAGCGATGGCCATAAGCATTTGAATAGTTGAGCAGTTGGGGTTAGCAATAATTTTGTTTGTTTTTTTCAAAGTATTCCCGTTGATTTCGGGAACAATCAGCGGAATGTCCGGGTTCATACGCCAGGCAGAAGAATTGTCGATGACCGTTGTCCCGGCTTTTGCAAATTGTGGCGCCCAGGTTTTGGAAACGGAAGCACCGGCCGAAAAAAGGGCAATATCCGGTTTTTCCCGTAAAGCTTCTTCGGGAGAGATAACCTCGATTTCCGATTGCATAAAAGGGATGCCTTTTCCTGTGGAT